>CAMLJA010000026.1 GCA_946480065.1 uncultured Thermomonas sp.
ACGTGTGCTCTTCCGATCTCGGGTCCAGCCGCAGTTCGTCGGCGCAGAAAGCGCGGTGGCGCCCGGCCAGGGCGGCGATGCGCTCGACGATCCCGTCTCCGTCGGCGATCGCCTGCAGTTCGTTGGTGACGCCGGACAGCGCCGACACCACCACCAGCACGCGCGCGCCCTCCAGCTCCGCGCGCTCGCGCGCCAGCCGGCCGATGGTGTCCCAGCGCTCGCGCCGGGACACCGAGGTGCCGCCGAACTTCAGGACCAGCCAGGGAACATCGGGCGCGGGTGACATGGATCCGGGTGTCGCAGGGATGCCGGCATGCGGACGGTGGTGCATTCTAGCGGCCCTTCCCCCGTGCCCGGCCGCCATGCAACGCCGCTACGTGCAGCTCGACGTCTTCGCCTCGCGCCCCGGCGCCGGCAACCCGCTGGCGGTGGTGCTGGACGCGCGCGGCCTGCCCGAGGCCGCGATGCAGGCGATCGCCCGCTGGACCCGCCTGCCGGAAACCACCTTCGTGCTGCCGGCGGACGACGACCTCGCCAGCTACCGGATCCGCATCTTCAGCCCGCGCCGCGAGGTGCCGTTCGCCGGCCACCCCAGCGTGGGCACCGCGCACGCGCTGCTGGATGCCGGCCTGGTCGCGCCGCGCGACGGCCTGCTGGTGCAGGACGGGATCGCCGGCCGGCTGCCGCTGGCGGTGGCCGGCGAAGGCTCCGCACGCACGGTGGCCGTGCGCACCCCGCGGGCGCGGGTGCAGGAGGTGGCCTCGCCCGGCGACCCGCGGCTGCGGGCGGCGCTGGCCGGGCTGCCGCTGGGCGGGCTGCCGCCGGTGCTGATGGACGGCGGCCGCCGCTGGTGGCTGGCCGAACTGGAAAGCGAGGCCGCGCTGCGCGCCGCCGCGCCCGACTGGGACGCGGTATCGGCGCTGGCCGAGGCCACCGACAGCATGGGCCTGTTCGCCTATGCGCGCAGCGACGATGCGGTCTACCACTACGCGGTGCGCGCGTTCGTGGGCGCGCCGGCGCGCTTCGAGGACGCCGCGTCCGGCGCCGCCAATGCCACCCTGGCCGCATGGCTGGCCGAGCGCGGCGCGCTGCCGGCGCAGCCGGGCGGGTTCTACCGGGTCAGCCAGGGCCGCGAGGTCGGTTTCGACGCCATCATCGAGCTGCGGGTGGACGCCGCCGGCGACGTGTGGTCGGGCGGGCGCGCGGTGGCGGTGGTGCAGGGCACCCTGGACTGGCCGGACTGACCGCGACCGGCCCAGGTGCGGACACGACGAAGGGGCCTTGCGGCCCCTTCGCGCTGTTGCCGGCCGGGAGGGCGGGCGCTTACTCGGGCGCCACGTCCACCCGCACGCGGACCCGGCTGCCCGGGTTGTAGTCCATGCGGCGGGTGTAGCGGTGGCCGTTGTACTCGTAGGTCACGTCGTAGGCCCCGGCGCCGCCGGCCGCATAGCCCCGGTAGCCGCCGTCGGCCGGCTCGGGATCGCACACGCGCACGGTGCCGGCGGGGGTGTAGCGGTCGCGCTGGACGCGTTCGTAGACCTGGCGCCCGGCCATGCCACCGACCATGGAACCGATGGCGGTGGCGGCGTAGGTGCCGGTGCCGCCGCCCACCTGGCTGCCGAGCACCGCGCCGGCGATGCCGCCGACGATGGTGGCAAGGTTGCGGCCGGTGTTGGTCCCGGCTTGCCCGCCGTAGCCGTAGCCGTCGTCGCGGTAGCCGTCATTGCGGTAATAACCGTCGTTGCGGTAACCGCCGTCGCGGGCATAGCCGCCGGGGGTGGTGGTTTCGTAGCAACGCTGGCCCTGGTAGGCGGACGTGCGGCCGTAGCGGCCGTCGAGCACCGGGTCCACGCGCACGACGCGGGCGTAGTCGTAATAGGCATCGCCCTGGGCATACGCGCCGGCGCGATCCGCGGACGGGTAGTAGCCCGAGGACTGGGCGAAGGCGGCGGTGCTGCCGGTGGCAAGACCCACGGCCAGCAGGGCAACGGCGAGACGCTTCATGTGGTTGCACTCCAGCGCCGGGGTGGGAAGGGGATCGGCGCAGGCCCACAGTGCGGGCCGCGGGTTGACGCGATCCTGAACCCGGCCCGCGCCCCGGCGCGGCGTTTACCGCGCGGACAGCCGCGGGCCGGGGCGGGTCAGCCCTCCAGGGTGGCGCGCAGCTCCACCGGCACCGACAGCGCGCGCGAGATCACGCACCCCGCCTTGGCCTCGCCCGCGAGCCGGTCGAAGGTGGCCTGGTCGATCCCGGGCACCTGCGCGGACAGGACCAGGGTCATCCCGGTGATCGTCGGGCCCGGCGACATCCCCGGCTCCATGGTCGCCTCGGCGCGGGTGCGGATGGCGGTGGGCGTGTAGCCCGCCTGCCCCAGCACCGCCGACAGCGCCATGCTGAAGCAGCCGGCGTGCGCGGCGGCCAGCAGTTCCTCCGGGTTGGTCCCGGTCTGGTCGCCGAAGCGGGTCTTGAACGAGAAGTTCTGGTCGGCGAACAGGCCGCTTTGCGGGGTGCTGATGCTGCCGCTGCCGGACTGCAGGTCGCCGCTCCAGGTGGCGTCGGCGTAGCGCTTGAAGGCCATGGGATGCTCCGTGGGGGTGGATGGGCGAGCTTACGCCGCGACGCGGGGTTCGGATGCTGCAGCGCACGACATGCGCCCCGCGTTCCGCGCTAAGGTGCGTTTCCGCCATGACCGCCCGCCGAGCGCACGCTCGGACGCTGCGCTTCCCTTGCGGACAGCCATGACGCCCCGCCCTCCCCCGAGGGCCTTCACCCCAGCAGGGAGGAACGGGCTCATGTCCTACAGCACGCAGCAGATCCGCAACGTGGCCCTGGCGGGCCACCCCGGCGCCGGCAAGACCACCCTGTTCGAAGCCCTGCTGCATGCCGGCGGCGCACTCCAGGCGGCAGGCAGCGTCGAGCGCGGCAACACCGTGTCCGACTTCGATCCCATCGAGAAGGCGCGCGGCCATTCCCTCGACGCCGCGATCGCCAGCACCGACCACGGCGGCATCCACGTCAACCTGGTCGACACCCCCGGCTACCCGGACTTCCGCGGCCCGGCGCTGTCCGCACTGGCGGCGGTGGAGACGGTGGCGGTGGTGGTGGACGCGGACACCGGCGTCGCCCACGGCACCCGCCGCATGATGGCGCACGCCAGGCAGCGCGGCCTGTGCCGCGCGATCGTGGTCAACAAGATCGACCACGCCGGCCACGATGCGGGTGCGCTGCTGGAGGCGCTTCGCGCGGAGTTCGGCCCCGAGGTGCTGCCGCTCAACCTGCCCGCCGACGGCGGCGCCCGGGTGGTCGACTGCTTCGGCGCGCGCGAGGGCGACAGCGACCTCGGCGCGGTCGCCGGCTGGCACCAGAAGATCATCGACCAGGTGGTCGAGATCAACGAAACCGTGATGGACCATTACCTCGACCTGGGCGAGGACGGGCTGGCCGGCCGGGAGCTGCACGACGCCTTCGAGCAGTGCCTGCGCGAGGGCCACCTGGTGCCGGTTTGCTTCGTCTCCGCGCGCACCGGCGCCGGGGTCAGGGAGCTGCTGGACGTGGCCGAGCGGCTGTTCCCGCATCCGGGCGAAGCCAATCCGCCGCCGTTCGTGAAGGGCCGCGGCAGCGACGCGACGCCGATCGAGGCGGTGCCGGATCCCAGCGCGCACGTGATCGCCGACGTGTTCAAGATCGTCAACGATCCCTTCGTCGGCAAGCTGGGCATCTTCCGCGTCTACCAGGGCACGGTGCGCCGCGACATGCAGCTGTTCGTGGACGACGGCCGCAAGCCCTTCAAGGTCGCCCACCTGTTCAAGCTCCGCGGCAAGGACCACGTGGAGGTGGCGCAGGCGATCCCGGGCGACATCGCCGCGGTGGCCAAGGTCGAGGAGCTGCACTTCGACGCCGTGCTGCACGACTCGCACGACGAGGACCACATCCACCTGGCGCCGATGGACTTCCCCAGGCCGATGTTCGGGCTGGCGGTGGAGCCGGCCAGCAAGGGCCAGGAACAGAAGCTGGCCACCGCGCTGCACAAGCTGGCCGAGGAGGACCCCGCGTTCGCGGTGGAGCACAACGCCGAGACCAACGAGACCGTGGTGCGCGGCCTGTCCGACCTGCACCTGCGGGTGATGCTGCAGCGCCTGAAGGAGCGTTTCGGGGTGGAGGTGGCCACCCACCCGCCGCGCATCGCCTACCGCGAGACCGTCGGCGCCCCCGCCGAAGGCCACCACCGGCACAAGAAGCAGACCGGCGGCGCCGGCCAGTTCGGCGAGGTGTTCCTGCGCATCGAGCCGCTGCCGCGCGGCGCCGGCTTCGAATTCGTGGACGAGGTGAAGGGTGGCACCATCCCCGGGCAGTTCCTGCCGGCGGTGGAGAAGGGCGTGCGCCAGGCGATGGCGGCCGGCGCGGTCGCCGGCTACCCGCTGCAGGACGTGCGGGTGATCGTGTACGACGGCAAGCACCACCCGGTGGACAGCAAGGAGGTGGCGTTCGTGGCGGCCGGCAAGCGCGCGTTCCTGGACGCCGTGTCGCGGGCCCGGCCGCAGGTGCTGGAGCCGATCGCGGAGCTGGAGGTGACCGCGCCGGAGCAGCACATGGGCGACATCAGCGGCGGCCTGGCCGCCAAGCGCGCGCGCATCAATGGCACCGACGCGACCCGCGGCGGCGAGATCGTGGTGCGGGCGCAGGTGCCGCTGTCGGAGCTGGAGGGCTACGCCGCCGAACTGAAGTCGGCCACCGCCGGGCGCGGCCGCTATGCGCTGGACTTCAGCCACTACGAGCCGGTCCCGGCGCAGGTCCAGCAGAGGCTGGCGGAGGCGTGGAAGCCCCGCCACGACGAGGACTGACCCGCCCGCCGCCGGCCTGCACGCGCGATTCATGGGCGGGCGCGCTAAGGTGCGCGCTCCGCCCCATCGGACGCCCGCCATGCGCAAGCTCGCCGCCCTGCTCCTGCTCGCCGCCGCCGTGCTGCTGGCCGGCTGTTCCTCGCTGGGCGCCGCGCTGCTGGGCGGCGACATCGCCTTCACCGCGCCGCAGCTGCAGGCGCAGCTGGACCGCAAGTTCCCGCGCGACTACCGCAAGCTGGGCGGGCTGGTGAGCCTCAGCCTGCTGCACCCGCGCCTGTCCCTGCCCGGCGGCGGCCGGCTGCGGCTGGACTTCGACCTGGCGGTCGGCGGCCCGGGCGGGGCCAGCCGCGATCCGTCCGGCCACTTCGCGCTGGAAAGCGGCCTGCGCTTCGACGCCGGCACCCGCGGCCTGCACCTGGACGACCCGGAGATCGTGTCGGTCGACGTCCCGGCGCTGGGCGGCGCGATGAACGGCACCGCGCGCAGCGCGCTCAACAGCTGGCTGCTGGACTACGCGCGCGAGGAGCCGGTGTACCGGCTCGACGACACCACCTACGGCCGCATCGCCGCCCGCCGCATCCGCGGCGTGGACATCGACGCCGGCCTGATCACCCTGCGGCTGGACTGACCATGCGCACCCACCATCCCGCCCTGCTCTTCTGCCTCTGCCTGCTGCTGGCCGCCTGCGGCGGCCGCGACAAGCAGCGCGAGGGCGACGCCGCCAGCGCCGCGGACGGCCTGCCCAGGCCGGAAGCCGCCGCGCGCTCGGTGACCGGCATGCCCGACCCCGGCCGCCCGCTGGCGGTGCCCGCCGCCCCCGATGGCGGCGATCCCGCGCTGGCCGGGGACACCGCCGTCGCGTCGCCGGATCCGCAGGCGACGCCGGTGCCGCCCGCGCCGGAGGCGCCCGCCGACACCGAGGCCGATCCGGACGCCGCGGTGGCGGTGCTGCGGCGCTACTACGCCGCCATCAACGCGCGCGACTACGCCGCCGCCTATGCGCAGTGGAGCGACGGCGGCCGCGCCAGCGGGCAGTCGCCGGAGCAGTTCGCCAACGGCTTCGCCGACACCGCGGGGGTGTCGGTGTCGATCGGCGCGCCCGGGCCGGTCGGGGCCGCCGCGGGTTCGCGCTACGTGGAGGTGCCGGTCTCGCTGGAGGCGCGCAAGGCCGACGGCAGCCTGCGCCGCTACGCCGGCAGCTACACCCTGCGCCTGAGCGTGGTGGACGGCGCCAGCGCCGCCCAGCGCAGCTGGCACATCGCCAGCGCCGCCCTGCGCGAGGTGCGGATCGAATGACCCGCGGCTACAGCTCGAAGCGGTAGGCCAGCTTGACCAGCAGCTGCTCGTCGTCGCGCAGCGAGAAGGCGTCGCCGAACTGGTCGAACGCGCCGGCCGCGTAGGGATCGGCCATGAAGCCGCCGCGGCCGTAGACCACGTAGAGGTTCGACAGCGGCGCCAGCTCGTAGCGGTAGCGCACCTGGAAGCCCAGGTTGCGCAGGCTGAACGGCTGCACCGGGTCGTCGCTGCGCACGCCGCGGCCGTCCGCGCCGATCCGCCATGCCAGAGGGTTGTCGGCGTCGAAGCCCAGCGCCTCCAGCTTCACCCGCAATTCGTGCCGGGTGCCGATGTTCCAGTTGAGGCTGGCGCTGAGGTCGTAGCGGTTCATGTGGAAGCTGCCGACCAGGTTGTCTTCCTGCCAGACCAGCTGCTCCTGGTCCACCGCGTGGCCCAGCCAGGTCTCGATGTTGAGCGCGTCGCTGATGTAGTAGGTGCCGCTCAGCGAGGCGCTCCACGCGTACGGGGTGTCCGGGCGCAGGCCCATGCGGGTGCCCACGAAGGCCTCGGTCCCGAACTTCCAGTTGCCGCGCCGCGGGAAGCCGCGGGAGACGCTGAGGGTGCCGCCGTTGTGCACGCGCATCGCGCCGTGGCCGCGGGTGAAGGTGTCGTCGTAGCCGGGCGCGCGCAGCTGCAGGTTCCAGTTGAGGTTGCCGCCGTCCTTGCGCTGGCTGTTGCCGCTCCAGCGGAACTGGCGCTGCAGCCACAGGCCGTCGTTGTTCTGCATGCCCTCGATGCGGAAGCGCAGGTTGTGCGAGGCCCAGGCGGAGCCTTGCGGCAGCGCGGTGATCCGCTTGCCGACCTCGAACTGGCCGTAGTTGAGGTCGTTGCGCCCCAGGTAGCCGGCGTCGTTGACCTCGAAGCGGTCGCCGTAGTGCAGCAGGATGCCGGTCAGGGTCCAGCCCTTGTCCAGGGTCTTCTGCGCCAGCGTGGTGAAGCCGAGGTCGCGGACGTGCTGGCCGTGCACCGCCACGTCGCTGCCCACCAGGGTGCTGGACACGGTGAGGCTGGGATCGGGCTGCCAGCGGTGGTCGAAGCCCAGCACGCGCGCGCTGCGGTCCAGCCACGGGCGGTCCACGCTGGTCAGCATCGCGCCCAGGTCCTGGCTGCCGAACGCGCGCTGCAGGCGCAGGGCGCCGAAGCGGCGGCCGCCGTCGCCGCGCTCGTCGGCCAGGAACGCGCCGTACTGGGTGCCGCCCACGCTGCCGTTGAACTTGACCGCGCCCAGGATGTCGGCCGGCCCGCTGCCGTCGTCGGCCAGCGCGCCGATGCGGCGGGTGTACAGCAGCTGGCTGTTGTCGAACACCAGGCCGAAGTCGAAGAAGCCCTGGTTCTCGGTGAAGAACGGGCGCTTGTCGCTGAAGAAGGTTTCCTCGGCGCCGAAGTTCACCACCAGCGAATCGCTCTCCACCTGGCCGAAGTCCGGGTTGAGGGTGGCGCTCAGCTGGAACTGGCCGCTGGGCTTCCAGAACACGTCCACGCCGGCGTCGAACCCGGCGTCGCGCTCGGCCAGGTCCTGCACCCCGACCACGTAGGGCGTGACCGCCAGCAGGGACTGGGAGTACGCCGGGATCTCGATCTTCTCGAACTGGTTGAGGAACTGCGGGCGCTCGTAGCTGACCGCCGGCCAGGCCATGCGCTCATTGATGCTGCCCACCACCCGGTCCAGGTAAACCGCGATGCTGCGCCGGCCGTCCACCGCGCGCTTCATCGGCGCGGTGTGCCAGGGGATCAGCAGCTCGGCGGTCCATTCGTCGGCCCCGTCCACCACCGCGTGCTCCCAGGTCCCGTCCCAGTCGGTGCTGAAATTGCCCAGGCCGGTGATGGTGGAATCCTGGATGCCATCGCTGGCGGTCACGGTGAAGTCGTAGCCGCTGCGGCCGTCGCCCTCGAAGTCCAGCATCACGTTGACGCGGTCGATGCCGGCGTCCTGGTCGCGGCGGGTGCGCTGGCGCGGGGTCTCCACGCCGGGCAGCTTGGCGTTGCGGAACGCCACCGCCAGGCCCGCCGGCGTGGCCTTGATCCAGGCCTCGGTGGGGTGGCGGGAGGCGGCGCGGGTGAACGGCTGCACCATCCGGAACTCGGTGACGTGGCGCGCGCCCTGCCATTCCGCGGGGTCGATCACCCCGTCCACCCGCACGTCCCCGACCTCGGCGAGCGCGGGCGCGGACAGCGCGGACAGCACCGCGAGGGCGAGCAGGGAGGGCGTGGGCGAAGGGCGCATGGCGTGGTCGCGTGGCCGCGGGCGGCGATGGGGCGCCACCATAGCGGCGCGCGCCGCGCCGCCTAACTGGCTAAGGTCATGCAAACCTTTGGCATGCGCCGCGCATCGCGGCGCGGGAACGGCTCAGCGCTTGGGCCGCAGCATCGTCCCGGTGCAGTCCTTCGCCCCGCAGCGGCAGGCCCAGATCTTCTTCAGCCGCGGGGTGTGGCGCTCGGCCAGGGTGATCCCGTAGTCGTAGGTGAGCTCCTCGCCCGGCCGGATCGCGCGGATCGCCTCGATGAACACGCGCGACCGCTTCGGGTCCGCCTCGTCCTCGTCCAGCACCGCCTCGCAGTTGGGCGCGCAGCTGTGGTTGATCCAGCGCGCGTCGTTGCCCTCGAAGTTGGCGTCGATCACCCAGTCGTCGTTCAGGGTGAACAGGAAGGTGTGCCCGCTGTCGGCGTCGCCGCTGTCGCCGGCATCGACCTCGGCGTGGGTGCGGCGGCGGCCCTTGTACTCGATCAGGCGCTCGCCCTTGGCGATCGGGGCCACGGCGAACATGCCGTTGCCGTGGATGGCGGACTTGCGGGTGACGATCTTCTTCGGCATCGGGCGGACCGGCTTGAGGGAGGGCCATTCTGGCCCAGCCGGGCGGCGCCCGTCACGGCGCTGGCCGCAACCGCCCGCGCCTCCCGTTGGTACTGCCACCTCCAACGCGATCCACGACGATGAACCGCACTGCTTGCCTGCCGCCGCTGCTGGCCGCCCTCCTCCTTTCCGCCTGCGGCGAGCGTCCCGCCGCCGGGGCGCGCGCCGCCACCCTGGCGCCCGCCGCCGCTCCCGACGACGCCGCACTGCTGGCGCGCGGCGAATACATGGTGCGCATCGGCGGCTGCAACGACTGCCACACGCCCGGCTACGCCGAGAGCGGCGGCGAGGTGCCCACCCAGGGCTGGCTGGTGGGATCGCCGCTGGGCTACAGCGGCCCGTGGGGCACCACCTACGCCGCCAACCTGCGGCTGAAGGTGGCCGGCATGGACGAGGCGGAGTGGCTGTCCTACACCGCCGGCCTGCACACCCGCCCGATCATGCCGGACTTCAACCTGCGGGCCATGCAGGAACAGGACCGCCGCGCGATCTACCGCTTCATCCGCTCGCTGGGCCCCGCCGGCGAAAAGGCCCCCGCGTACCTGCCGCCCGGGCAGCTGCCGCCGCCGCCCTACATGCAGCTGGTGCTGCCGGCGGCCCCGCAGGCCGCAGCCGCCGCGCCGGCCGCGGCGGGCTGAAGCCCAGCGCGCCTGGCGCGTCAACCGGCCGGCCCCGCGCGGCGTTGTGCCCTGCACACACCGCGCGGAGGTCCGCCATGCACCATCCTTCCCGAGCCGCCCTGGCGGCCCTGCTCATCGTGTTGCCCCTGCTGGCCACCGCGCAGGGCCTGCGCGAGCGCGTCCGCCAGGCGCGCGAGGCCAGCCGGACCACCCGTGCGGTGGCCGTGCCGGACGGCGCGCGCGCCGTGCGCAACATCGCCTACGGCGCCGACCCGGCGCAGCGCTGCGACCTCTACCTGCCGGCGCGGGCCGGCGCCGCGCCGCTGCTGCTGTACGTCCACGGCGGCGGCTGGGCCAACGGCGACAAGACCAATCCCGGGCTGGCCGCCAAGCTGGACCACTGGCTGCCGAAGGGCCAGGCCGTGGCCTCCTGCAACTACCGCCTGGTGCCCGCCGCCACGCCGCTGCAGCAGGCGGACGACATCGCCCATGCCCTGGCGACGCTGCAGCGCGGTGCCGGCCGCTGGGGCCTCGACCCGGAGCGGACGGTGCTGATGGGGCATTCGGCCGGCGCGCACCTGGTCGCCCTGCTGGGGGCGGATCCGCGCCTTCTGTCCGCGGCCGGTGCGACGCCGCCGCGCGGCGTGGTCGCGCTGGACAGCGGCGCGCTGGACGTGCCCGCGCTGATGGCCGGGCCGCGGGTGCCGGCGATCTACCGGCAGGCCTTCGGCAGCGACCCCGCCGGCTGGCGCGCGGCCTCGCCGTGGCAGCGGCTGCGCCGCGGCGGCCTGCCGATGCTGCTGGTCTGCTCGAGCGAGCGCCGCTTCCCGACCTCGCCCTGCGACGAAGCGCGCAAGCTGGCGGCGCGCGCGGGCGCAGTGGGCGTGCCGGCCACCGTGCAGCCCGAAGCCCTGGACCACGGCGCGATCAACCGCACGCTGGGCGAGGCTTCCGCCTACACCCGCGCGGTGTCGGACTGGATCGACGCGCTGTTACGGGGTCGCGCGCCGGCTAGCGCACCAGCGGCCGCACGCTGGTGAACCCGCCATCGACAGGCAGCACCTGTCCAGTGATGCGGGCGGCGGCATCCGACAGCAGCCAGGCCATGGCGTCGGCCACCTGCCCCGCGCCCTGCACCCCGCCCAGCGGGTACTGCCGGCCGGCGGCCTCGCGCATCGCCTCCACCCGCAGCATGGCCGCGGTCATCGGGGTCTCGGTCATGCCCGGGGCCACCGCGTTGATGCGCAGGCCCAGCGGCGCGTAGGTCGCCGCCGCGCCGCGCACCAGCGCCTCGATCCCACCCTTGGCGGCGGCGATGGCCTCGTGGTTGGCCACGCCGATCCGCGCCACCACGCTGGAGACCAGCACCGCCGCGCCGGCGCGGCGCTCGGCCTGCAGCGCTGACACCCAGGCCTGCAGGGTGAACAGCGCGCTGCCCAGGTTGACCCGCAGCACCTCGGCCACCTGCTCGGCGCTGCTGCGGTGGAGCGCGGCCACCAGGGTGCTGCCGACGCAGTGCGCCAGCAGCGCGGGCGCCTCGCCGAGCTGCGCGCGGCAGCCGGCGATCGCGGCGGCCGCGCCGTCGGGGGTGGCGGTGTCGGCGGCGATGCGGGCGTCGGCGTCGAGCGCTTCCAGCGCTGCCGCGTCGCGCCCCACCGCGGCCACGCGGTGGCCGTCGGCGCGCAGTCGCGCGACCAGGGCGCTGCCGATGCCGCCGCGGGCGCCGGTGACGAGTGCGATCCGGGGAGCGTGGGTTCGGGTGTCCATTGGGTTACCTGTGTCGATCAGGGAAGAGGCCGCGCCCGGGGCGAGGAAGGGTCGTCATGCCGGCGCGCCGACTTCGCCGGCGCGGATGGCCCGGGCGCGGTCCGCGATCGCGGCGCGCTCGGCATCGTCGATGCGTGCCCGGTTCTTCACCTGCAGCGCCATGCGCGGGTTACGGGCCAGCAGCGCCTGGTGGCGCGCCAGGAAATCCCAGTACAGCGTGGTGAACGGGCAGGCGCGCTCGCCGGTGCGGCGCGCGGGATCGAAGCGGCAGCCGGCGCAGGGCCCGCCCATCCGCTGGATGTACTTGCCGGTGGCCGCATAGGGCTTGCTGGCCAGCAAGCCACCGTCGCCGTACTGGCTCATGCCCAGTGTGTTGGGCAGTTCCACCCATTCCACCGCGTCCACGTAGACCGCCAGGTACCAGGCGTGGACCTGGCGCGGGTCCACGCCGAGCAGCAGCGCGAACAGGCCGGTCACCATCAGGCGCTGGATGTGGTGCGCGTAGCCGTGGCGCAGGGTCTGGCCGATCGCATCGCGCAGGCACGCGAAATCCGTGTTGCCGGTCCAGTACCAGGCGGGCAGGTCCGCGCGGGCGTCCAGCGCGTTCTGCGCCAGGTAGCCCGGCATCCGCGTCCAGTAGATCCCGCGCACGAACTCGCGCCAGCCCAGCACCTGGCGGATGAAGCCCTCGGCGCTCTGGAGCGGCGCACGGCCCTCGCGCCAGGCGGTTTCCGCGGCCGCCACCACCTCGCGCGCGCCCAACAGCTTGAGGTTCAGCGCGGCCGAGAGCTGCGAGTGGTACAGCCACGGCTCGCCCGGCCACATCGCGTCCTCGTAGCGGCCGAACAGCGGCAGCCGCAGCGCGATGAAGTCGGCCAGCGCCTCCAGCGCCTGCGCGCGGGTCACCGGCCAGGCGAAGGCTTCGAGCGACCCCGGGTGGCCGGGGAAGCGCGCCTCGACCAGCGC
>CAMLJA010000027.1 GCA_946480065.1 uncultured Thermomonas sp.
GTCGCGGCGGCCCGGATCCGACCCGCTACGGCGATTGGGAAAAGAACGGCCGCTGCATCGATTTCTGAGCCATCCCCCGCGGCGCCAGCCGCCCAGCACGGAGAGCGCACCATCCATGGCTGCTCCAGATACCCCCGCCGCGCCGTCGCGCGTCCGCGAACGCCCGCTGTCGCCCCACCTGCAGGTCTACCGCTGGCAGGTGCAGATGGTGACCTCGATCCTCCACCGCGCCACCGGCATCGCGCTGTCGGTCGGCCTGCTGGCCCTGGTCTGGGGCCTGCTCGCGCTGGCCGCCGGCCCGGAGCGCTGGGCGGACTTCGCCGCCTGCGTGGGGTCGCCGTTCGGCCAGCTGCTGCTGTTCGGCTTCGCCTGGGCGCTGGCCTACCACCTGCTCAACGGCATCCGCCACCTGGTGCAGGACGCCGGCCACGGCTTCGCGGTGCCGGACTTCATCCGCAGCAGCTGGATCTCGATCGTCGGCAGCCTGCTGCTGGTGGTGCTGGCCTGGGTGGTGGTGCTGGCCAGCTGGGGGCAGGCATGAACGCCGGCAACGACTACCGCACCCCGCTGAAGCGCGCGGTGGGGCTGGGCTCGGCCAAGGACGGGACCGGCCACTTCATCTGGCAGCGGATCACCGCGATCGCGCTGGCGCTTGCCGGCGTGTACCTGCTGGGGCTGCTGCTGGGCCTGGGCGGGGCCGACTACGGGCGCGCCCGCGCCATCGTCTCCGCGCCGCTCAACGCCGCGGTGCTGGCGGGCTTCCTGCTGGCCGCCTGCTGGCACGCCAAGCTGGGGCTGCAGGTGGTCATCGAGGACTACGTGCACACGCCGCTGGTCGCCGGCGTCGCCCACCTCGCCAACATCTTCGTCTGCGCGCTGGCGGCCATCGCCGGCGTGCTCGCGGTGCTCCGCATCGCGCTAGGGAGCTGATCCACGATGCCTGCCTACAAGATCCAGGAACACACCTTCGACATGATCGTGGTCGGGGCCGGCGGCGCCGGCCTGCGCGCCACCTTCGGCCTGGCCCAGAAGGGCCTGCAGACCGCGTGCATCAGCAAGGTATTCCCCACCCGCAGCCACACCGTGGCGGCGCAGGGCGGCATCTCGGCCGCGCTGGGCAACATGGGCGAGGACGACTGGCGCTTCCACTTCTACGACACCATCAAGGGCTCCGACTGGCTGGGCGACCAGGACGCCATCGAGTACATGTGCCGCGAGGCCATCCCGGCGATCATCGAGCTGGAGCACCAGGGCGTGCCGTTCAGCCGCACCGAGGAGGGCAAGATCTACCAGCGCCCGTTCGGCGGCATGACCACGCACTACGGCAAGGGCATCGCCCAGCGCACCTGCGCCGCCGCCGACCGCACCGGCCACGCGATCCTGCATACGCTGTACCAGCAGTCCCTGGCGCACGACGCACGGTTCTTCATCGAGTACTTCGCGCTGGACCTGATCATGGACGCCGACGGCGCCTGCCGCGGCGTGCTGGCGCTGGACATGGCAGAGGGCACCCTGCACCTGTTCCGCGCCCAAGGCGTGGTGCTGGCCACCGGCGGCTACGGCCGCGCGTACTTCTCCGCCACCTCGGCGCACACCTGCACCGGCGACGGCGGCGGCATGGCGCTGCGCGCGGGGCTGGGCCTGCAGGACATGGAGTTCGTGCAGTTCCACCCCACCGGCATCTACGGCGCCGGCTGCCTGATCACCGAGGGCGTGCGCGGCGAAGGCGGCATCCTGCGCAACAGCAACGGCGAGCGCTTCATGGAGCGCTACGCGCCGAATGCCAAGGACCTGGCCAGCCGCGACGTGGTCAGCCGCGCGATGACCCTGGAGATCCGCGAGGGCCGCGGCGTGGGCGAGCACAAGGACCACATCTTCCTCGACCTGACCCACCTCGACCCGAAGGACATCCACGAGAAGCTGCCCGGCATCGCCGAGAGCGCGCGGATCTTCGCCGGCGTGGACGTCGAGAAGCAGCCGATCCCGGTGATCCCGACCGTGCACTACAACATGGGCGGCATCCCCACCAACTACCACGGCGAGGTGGTGCAGCTGAAGAACGGCGACCCCGACGCGGTGGTGCCGGGCCTGTACGCCATCGGCGAGGCCGCCTGCGTCTCCGTGCACGGCGCCAACCGCCTCGGATCGAACTCGCTGCTGGACCTGGTGGTGTTCGGCCGCGCGGTGGCCAACCGCTGCGCCGAGACCATCAAGCCGGGCGCGCCGCACAAGCCGCTGCCGGCCGATGCCTGCGACAGCGCGCTGGCCAACCTCGACAAGCTGCGCCACGCCAACGGCGGCACCCCGACCGCGCAGATCCGGATGGACATGCAGCGCGCCATGCAGAAGGACGCGGCGGTGTTCCGCACCGGCGAGACCCTGGCCGAGGGCGTCAGGGCGATCCAGGCGATCCACGCCGGCTTCTCCGACGTGCGCGTGTCCGACCGCTCGCTGGTCTGGAACTCGGACCTGGTGGAGACGCTGGAACTGCAGAACCTGCTGGGCCAGGCGCTGGCGACCATCGTCAGCGCGGCCAACCGCACCGAGTCGCGCGGCGCCCACGCCCGCGAGGACTACCCGGAGCGCGACGACGCCAACTGGCACAAGCACAGCGTGTGCTGGGTGGACGAGGCGGGCAACACCCGGATCGACTACCGCCCGGTGCACATGTACACGCTGTCCAACGACGTCGAGGTGGTGCCGCCCAAGGCGCGCGTCTACTGAGGCCGGCGCGCGCCGCCGAAGCAGACCGCCGCGCCCCGGGCGCCCGACACTAGAGCAGGTACCGAGATGGCCGAATTCACCCTCCCCAAGAACTCCCGCATCCACAAGGGCAAGCGCTTCGCCGCGCCGGCCGGCGGCAAGCGCGTGCGCGAATTCAAGGTCTACCGCTGGAACCCCGACGACGGCGAGAACCCGCGCACCGACACCTACGAGGTCGACCTCGACAAGTGCGGGCCGATGGTCCTGGACGCGCTGATCAAGATCAAGAACGAGGTCGACCCCACGCTGACCTTCCGCCGCTCCTGCCGCGAGGGCATCTGCGGCTCCTGCGCGATGAACATCGACGGCACCAACACGCTGGCCTGCACCAAGGCCATCGAGGACTGCGGCGGCGGCAAGGGCGAGGTGCCGATCTACCCGCTGCCGCACATGCCGGTGGTCAAGGACCTGGTCCCGGACCTGACCCACTTCTACGCCCAGTACGCCAGCATCCGCCCGTGGCTGCGCACGCAGACGCCGGCGCCGCCGGACCGCGAGCGCCTGCAGTCCAAGGAGGACCGCGCCAGGCTGGACGGCCTGTACGAATGCATCCTGTGCGCCTGCTGCAGCACCTCCTGCCCCAGCTACTGGTGGAACGGCGAGCGCTACCTGGGCCCGGCGGTCCTGCTGCAGGCCTACCGCTGGATCGTGGACAGCCGCGACGAGGACACCGGCGCGCGCCTGGACGACCTCGAGGATCCGTTCAAGCTCTACCGCTGCCACACCATCATGAACTGCGCGCGGACCTGCCCGAAGGGCCTGAACCCCGCCAAGGCGATCGCCGAGATCAAGCAGCTGATGCTGGCCCGCAAGGCCTGATCCACGCACGCCAGGATGTCATCGCCAGGCCGTCGCTCCCCGGGGCGGCGGCCTTCGCGTTTCCGGGGGTTACTTGACCCGCCGCTTCTCCAGCTTGCGCGCCAGCGTGCGCCGGTGCATGCCCAGCTGGCGGGCCGCCTCGGAGATGTTGAAGTCCGCCGCGGCCAGCGCCTCGTGGATGTGCTCCCACTCCAGGGTCTTGATGGAGGACTGGCGCTGGGTGAGTTCGACCTCGGCATCGCCCTCGGCGCGCGCGAACGCGGCCTCGATGTCGTCGGTGTTGGACGGCTTGGCGAGGTAGTGGCAGGCGCCCAGCTTGATCGCCTCCACCGCGGTGGCGATGCTGGCATAGCCGGTCAGCACCACGATCACGAGGGCGGGGTCGTGGGCGTGCAGCGCCTTCACGCAGGCCAGCCCGGACGCGCCTCCGGCCAGCTTCAGGTCGACCACCGCGTGGGTGGCGGACTCGCCGGCGTCCAGCGCCGCCTGCAGCGCTTCCAGCCCGGGCAGGATGCGCACCGCGTAGCCGCGGCGCTCGAACGAACGCGCCAGCGTCCGCGCGAATGCGGCGTCGTCCTCGATCAGCAGCAGGCGGCGGGCGTTGCCCATCATGGCGCGTCGGGTGTCCGGTCGGGGTCGTAGGGGGCCAGGGCCTGCAGCGGGATCCGCACGGTGACCGCGGCGCCGCCGTCAGGCCGGTTGCGTGCCGCAATGGTACCCCCCAGCGTGCGCGCGACATTAACGGACAGGAACAGGCCCAGCCCGCGCCCGGGCGCGCCCTTGCTGGAGCGGTACGGCGTGCCCAGCCGCTCCAGCATCCCGGGGTCGAACCCGGGGCCGGCGTCCTCCACCGCCAGCACCAGCTGGTCGGCCTCGATCCGCGCGTCCAGCGCCACCCGGCCGGGCGAGGCTTCCTGGGCGTTGTCGAGGATGTTGAACAGCATCTGCCGCAGGCCGACGTCGGCGACGATGGCCATGTCGTGGTCGATCCGGTTGTCGAAGCGCAGTCCCGGCATCGCCCGGCTGCGCTGCCACTCCGCGGCCATGCCGTCGACCAGGGCGCGCGCGGTGGTGACGTGCGGCGCCTCGCCGCGCACCTCGCCGGCCGACTGCAGGATGCCGCCGACGATCGCCTTGCAGCGCAGGACCTGCGCCTGCATCTCGGCCACGTCGTGCAGCAGCTCCGGGTCCGAGGTGAAGTGCGGCAGGTGCTGCCAGTCGCCCAGGATCACCGCCAGGGTGGACAGCGGCGTGCCCAGCTCGTGGGCGGCGCCGGAGGCGAGCAGGCCCATCCGCACGATGTGCTCCTCCTCGGCGGCGCGCTGGCGCAGCGCGGCCAGGCGGGCGTCGCGGGCGCGCAGGATCTCGCCGATGCGGCCGATGAACACCACCAGCAGGGCCGCCACCAGCACGAAGCAGAGCAGCAGGCCTTCCACGTAGCGGTCCGCCAGCCCGTCGCCGGGGTCCGCCGGCAGTTCCACCGGGCCCGGCAGCACCGCCAGCGCGACCACGCAGCCCGTGGTCAGCGCCACCACCAGCCAGCGCGAGCGCGGGCGCAGCAGCACCGCCGCCAGCACCACCTGCAGCAGGTAGAGGAAGACGAAGGGGTTGGCGATGCCGCCGGCCAGGTAGAGCAGGGCGGTCAGCGCGCCCACGTCCACCAGCAGCGCCAGCAGCAGGTGGCGGTCGGTGACGCGCGGCCGCCGGCGCCAGTACGCCGGCCCCAGCAGGTTGAACACGCACAGGCCCGCCAGCACCAGCAGCATGGGCAGCAGCGGCAGCCGGATCCCCAGGCCCGCGTGCACCACCACGATCGCCAGCAGCTGGCCCGCCACGGCGATCCAGCGCAGCAGCACCAGCTGCTGCATGTTCTTGCCGCGGGCGGTGCGCTGCCAGCCGAAGCCGGCGCCGGTGGCGCGGTCAGGCACGCCGGTCGCGGTGGGGAGGGGAGTCGGCATCGCGGCCATGGTGCCGCATCCGCCGGCCGTCGGACAGCAGCCGCCAGCCCGCCCACAGCGTCAGCACCGCCAGCCCGAACCAGGTCAGCGCGTACTGCAGGTGGTGGTTGCGGAAGCGGACCACGGTCAGGCCGGCGCGCGGCCAGCGGGGGTCGCCCGGCGCGGCCTCGGCATCGACGAAGTACGGCGCGGCGCCGGCCAGTCCGCGCGCGCGCGCGATGGCGGCGACGTCGCGCGAATACCAGCGGTCCTGGGCGGGACGGTTGTCGCGCAGGAAGCCGCCGCCGGGCTCGCTGATCCGCAGCAGCCCGGTGACCGTGACCGTGCCGGCGGGGGGCGGCGCCGCGCGCGCACCGTCGGGCACGAAGCCGCGGTTGACCAGCACCGGGCCGGCGGCCGTCAGCAGCGGATCCAGCAGCCACTTGCCGGCGCCCAGTTCGGTCAGCGCCTGCACCCGCGTCCCGCGCCCGGGCAGGTAGCGCCCGTGGAGGACGACATGGCGGTACCCATCGCGCGCGGCGCTGACCCCGGCCCACGCTGCGGGCGGCGGCGGTGGCTGCGCCGGCGCATGGATACGGCTGTCCACCCGCGCGACCAGCGCGCGCTTCCAGTGCAGCCGCTGGACCTGCCAGGCGCCGAGCGCGACGAACCCCGTCGCGGCCAACGCCAGCGCCGCCAGCAGCACGCCCCGCAGTGCGCCGCGCCGGTCCACGCCGCGGCCTGCTCAGTCCACCATGCGGGCGTCGTGCGGCGTCATCGGCATCATGTTGGCGTTCATGTGGTGCATGACCCACAAGGTACCGGCCAGCAGGATCAGCAGCAGGATCCCGGTGAACAGGACCGAGACCAGGTTCCAGCCGCCTTCGGAGCGGGCGTCCAGGTGCAGGAAGTACACCATGTGCACCAGGATCTGGGCCACCGCGAAGGCCACCAGCACGATGCCGGTGACGGTGGCGCTGGGCAGCACCTTCGCCATCACCAGCCAGAACGGGATGGCGGTGAGCACCACCGAGAGCAGGAAGCCGATGGCGTAGCCGCGCAGGCTGAAGTGGACCGGCGGCGCGCCGTCGTGGGCGTCGTGGCGGTGCGCGGCGTCGTGGGGAGCGTGGGACTGGCTCATGACAGCGTGCCCATCAGGTAGACGAAGGTGAACACCCCGATCCAGACCAGGTCGAGGAAGTGCCAGAACATCGACAGGCAGAACAGGCGGCGGCGGTTGGCGGCGGTCAGGCCGAAGCGGCCCACCTGCACCAGCAGCGTGACCAGCCACAGGATGCCGAAGCTGACGTGCAGGCCGTGGGTGCCCACCAGCGCGAAGAACGCCGTCAGGAAGGCGCTGCGCTGCGGGCCGGCGCCTTCGTGCAGCAAATGCACGAACTCGTAGATCTCCAGGCTGACGAAGCCCGCGCCCAGCAGGCCGGTGACCGCCAGCCAGCCCAGCACGCCGCGCCTGCTGCCGGCCTGCATGGCGATCATCGCCAGCCCGTAGGTCAGCGACGAGAACAGCAGCAGGGCGGTGTTGACCGCCACCAGCTTCAGGTCGAACAGCTCGGCGCCGGACGGACCGGCGGCGTAGCTGCGGCCCAGCACGCCGAAGGTGGCGAACAGGCAGGCGAAGATGAGCAGGTCGCTCATCAGGTAGATCCAGAAGCCCAGCAGCGAGCCGTTCTCCGGATGGTGGCGGCCCTCCAGGTCGAGGAAGGCCGCGGTGGGGTCGGCCGGGCGGCCGGTCTCGGGCAGGGACATGGCGTCAGACATGGGCGGCGGCCAGTTGCCGGGTGCGCGCGGCTTCGGTGGCGGCCACTTCGGCGGCCGGGATGTGGAAGTCGCGCCGGTAGTTGAAGGTGTGCGCGATCGCGGCGATGACCAGGGCCGCGAAGGAGCCGATCGCCAGCCACCAGATGTGCCAGACCAGGGCGAAGCCCAGCACCAGGCTGATTGCGGCCAGCACCACGCCGGCGGCGGTGTTCTTCGGCATGTGGATCGGCAGGAAGCCTTCCTGCGGGCGACGGAAGCCGTGCCGCTTCATGTCGGCCCAGGCGTCGGTGTCGCGCACCACCGGGGTGAAGGCGAAGTTGTAGGCCGGCGGCGGCGACGAGGTCGACCATTCCAGCGTGCGGCCGTCCCACGGGTCGCCGGTGGCGTCGCGCAGCGCGTCGCGGTTGCGCAGGGCGGTGGCGATGCTGGCCAGGAAGGCGGCGATGCCCACCGCGATCAGCACCGCGCCCACCGCCGCCGCGATGAACCACGGCTGCAGGCTGGGATCGTCGAAGTGGCTCATGCGGCGGGTGACGCCCATCAGCCCCAGCACGTAGAGCGGGGTGAAGGCCAGCCAGTAGCCCACGAACCAGGCCCAGAACGAGACCTTGCCCCAGAACGGATCGAGCCTGAAGCCGAACGCCTTCGGGAACCAGTAGTTCATCCCGGCGAACACGCCGAACACCACGCCGCCGATGATCACGTTGTGGAAGTGGGCGACCAGGAACAGCGAGTTGTGCAGCACGAAGTCGGCCGGCGGCACCGCCAGCAGCACGCCGGTCATGCCGCCCACGGTGAAGGTCACCATGAAGCCGATCGTCCACAGCATCGGCACCTCGAAGCGGATCCGCCCGCGGTACATGGTGAACAGCCAGTTGAAGATCTTCGCGCCGGTCGGGATCGAGATGATCATCGTGGTGATGCCGAAGAACGAGTTGACGCTGGCGCCCGAGCCCATGGTGAAGAAGTGGTGCAGCCACACCAGGTACGACAGGATGGTGATGCACACCGTGGCGTAGACCATCGAGCTGTAGCCGAACAGGCGCTTGCCGGCGAAGGTGGAGACCACCTCCGAATACACCCCGAACAGCGGCAGGATCAGGATGTAGACCTCCGGGTGGCCCCAGATCCAGATCAGGTTCACGTACAACATCGGGTTGCCGCCGAGGTCGTTGGTGAAGAAGTTGGTGCCCAGGTAGCGGTCCATGGTGAGCATGGCCAGCACCGCGGTCAGCACCGGGAAGCTGGCCACGATCAGGATGTTCGAGCACAGCGAGGTCCAGGTGAACACCGGCATCTTCATCAGGCCCATGCCCGGCGCGCGCATCTTGATGATGGTCACCAGCAGGTTGATGCCGGACAGCGTGGTGCCCACGCCCGCGATCTGCAGCGCCCAGATGTAGTAGTCCATCCCCACGTCGGGGCTGTAGTCGATCCCCGACAGCGGCGCCATCGCCAGCCAGCCGGCCTTGGCGAACTCGCCGACGAACAGCGACACCATCACCAGCGCGGCGCCCGCGGTGGTCATCCAGAAGCTGAAGTTGTTGAGGAACGGGAAGGCCACGTCGCGCGCGCCGATCTGCAGCGGCACCACGTAGTTCATCAGCCCGGTGATGAACGGCATGGCCACGAAGAAGATCATGATCACGCCGTGGGCGGTGAAGATCTGGTCGTAGTGGTGCGGCGGCAGGTAGCCCAGGTTGTCGCCGAAGGCGATGGCCTGCTGGCCACGCATCATCAGCGCGTCGGCGAAGCCGCGCAGCAGCATCACCAGGCCCAGCACCATGTACATGATGCCGATCTTCTTGTGGTCGATGCTGGTGGCCCAGTCGCGCCAGAACGTGCCCCACAGGCGGTACCGGGTGACCAGGCCGAGCACGGCCAGGCCCGCCAGCGCGGCGCCGATGAAGGTGGCGATCAGGATGGGCTCGTGGTACGGGATCGCTGCCAGGCTGAGCTTGCCCAGCCAGGGCGAGACGTCGGCGGCACCGGGGGAGAGGGTGGGGGAGGTCATCATGGCGTTCGGAAGGCGGGATCAGGGGGCGCGCAGCGCCAGCGTCCAGGCCGGGCGCACCGCGTCGGCGGTGCAGGTCTCCCCGGGCACGTAGGGGCGGCCGCGCAGGTCGCCGCGGGCGCGGTCCTGCAGCACGGCGAGGCCGCTGTCGGCGGCGGGTCGGCCACCGGCGGCGTCGATCGCCATCATTTCGTGCATGCACATCCGGCGCGGGTCCACGCAGCGGTTGAGGATGGCGTCGTACAGGCCCGGGTCCACCCCCGCGAACAGCCGCGCGGGCTCGCGCTCGCTGGGCTTCTCCAGCGCCAGGTAGCGCGCGCGGTCCAGGCGCTCGCCGGCGGTGCGCGCCCTGGCGACCCATGCCTCGAAGCCGGCGTCGTCGGTGGCGTGCACGGTGAAGCGCATGTGCGAGAAGCCGGCCCCGCTGTAGTTGGACGACAGGCCCTGGAACGTGCCGGCCTGGTTGGCCACCGCGTTCAGCTCCGTCTGCATGCCCGGCATCGTGTAGATCATCCCGGCCAGCTCGGGGATGTAGAACGCGTTCATCACGCTGGAGGAGGTGAGCAGGAAGCGCACCGGGCGGTCCACCGGCAGCGCCAGTTCGTTGACCGCGGCCACGCCTTCCTTCGGGTAGATGAACAGCCACTTCCAGTCCAGCGAGACCACCTGGACTTCCAGCGGCTCGACGCCGGCCGGGACCGGGCGGCCCTTGGCCAGCCGGTCCAGCGGGCGGTAGGGGTCCAGGGTGTGGGTGGTGATCCAGGTGATCGCGCCCAGCGCGATGATGATGAGCAGCGGCACCGCCCAGATCACCAGTTCCAGCTGGGTGGAATGGTCCCAGTCCGGGGTGTACTTGGCGGCCCGGTTGGAGGCGCGGTAGCGCCAGGCGAACAGCAGGGTCAGCGCGATCACCGGCACGATGACGATCAGCATCAGCACGGTGGCGACCACGATCAGGTCGCCCTGCTGGCGGGCGACGTCGCCGGACGGGTCGAGCACCACCGTCCGCGCGCAGCCGGTCAGGGCCAACAGCGCGGGCAGCAGCCACGTGGTGCGTGGGAGCTTGGGCATGCGGGGAAGGGGACTTGGGGGAGTCTGGGCGCCAGAGTACCGCCTGCGGCCTGGCGGCGCGATTGGACGTTTTGTCCTATCGCCCCCGGCGCCCGGCTGGCCTAAGCTGGGCGCGAGGCGGATCCTGCCGCCTGCCTTCCCCCGTGTCCAGGACCCCGCCGCCGATGTCCGTCCATCCCCAGGCCATGGCCTCCGCCCACGACCACGGTGCCAAGGGCGACCCCCACGTCGCCCCCGGCGAGATCGCGGTGGGCGTGGTGATCGGCCGCGCGTCCGAGAACTTCGACTTCTTCGTCTACGGGATCGCCTCCGCGCTGGTGTTCCCGCGGATCTTCTTCCCGTTCGCCGACGGGCTGACCGGCGCGCTGTATTCGTTCGCCATCTTCGCCCTGGCCTTCGTGGTGCGGCCGTTCGGCACCGCGCTGTCGATGCGGGTGCAGCGGCGCTGGAACCGCGGCACCAAGCTGACCGCGGCCCTGTTCCTGCTGGGCACGGCGACCGCCGGCATCGCCTTCCTGCCCGGCTACGCCACCCTGGGCGGCGCGGCCATCGTGCTGCTGGCGCTGCTGCGCATGCTCCAGGGCATGGCGATGGGCGGCTCCTGGGACGGGCTGCCGTCGCTGCTGGCGCTGAATGCGCCCAAGCAGCGCCGCGGCTGGTACGCCATGCTGGGCCAGCTGGGCGCGCCGGTGGGCTTCATCGTGGCGGCCGCGCTGTTCGCCTACCTGATCGGCAGCCTGTCCGAGCGCGACTTCTTCGACTGGGGCTGGCGCTATCCGTTCTACGCCGCGTTCGCCATCAACGTGGTGGCGCTGTTCGCGCGGCTGCGGCTGGTGGTGACACGCGAATACGAGCACGAGCTGGACCAGCGCGAGCTGGAGCCGGTGCCGCTGCGCGAGCTGGTGGAGGTCAAGGGCCGCCACGTGGTGATCGGCGCGTTCGCGCCGCTGGCCAGCTACGCGCTGTTCCACATCGTCACCATCTTCCCGCTGTCGTGGGTGCTGCTGTTCGCCGACCAGCCGATCGTCGGGCTGCTGTGGGTGCAGGTGCTGGGCGGCTTCATCGCCATCGGCGGGGTGCTCGCTTCGGGCCTGATCGCCGACCGCTTCGGGCGGGTGCCCACGCTGGGCGGGCTGGCGCTGGCCATCGCCATGTTCAGCGGCTTCGCGCCCACCCTGCTGGGCGGCGGCGAGCTGGCCCAGGACGCCTTCATCCTGATCGGCTTCCTGCTGCTGGGCCTGTCCTACGGCCAGTCCTCCGGCGCGGTGACCCGCAACTTCGGCCCGCGCTACCGCTACACCGGCGCGGCGCTGACCACCGACTTCGCCTGGCTGATCGGCGCCGCCTTCGCGCCGCTGGTGGCGCTGTGGGTGTGCGCGAAGTTCGGCCTGGCCTTCCTCGGCGCCTACCTGCTGTCGGGCGCCATCAGCACCGTGGTGGCACTGGTCCTGCACCAGCGCATGAAGCGCGCCGAGGCGCGCGCCGTCGGGCGATAATCGTCCGCGGATCCGCCGCGGGGACGGGGCATGGACGACGAGGCCGAACTGAGGAAGCTGCGCTGGCGCTGCCGGCGCGGCATGCGCGAGCTGGACCAGCTGCTGGAGCGCTGGCTGGAGCGCGAATGGCGGCAAAGTCCGACCGCGCGGCGCGCGGTCTTCCTGCGGATCCTGGACAGCGAGGACGACAGACTCTGGCGCTGGTTCCTCGGCCATGAGACCCCGGACGATGTCGAAATCGCGGCGCTCGTCGATCGCATCCGCACCCTGCCGCCTTGAATGGCGGCCCTCGCGCGTGGCGCTGGCCGCGCTGTGGGGGCTGGCCGCGCTGGCGCCGTTCTCCCTGCTGCAGTCCGACCTGCCGCGCCCGCTGGCCTGGCCGCTGGCGCTGGCCGCCGCGGCCTGGGGCGCATGCGCCGCGCGGGCGTACGCGCGGCAGCCGGCGCGGACCCTGGT
>CAMLJA010000028.1 GCA_946480065.1 uncultured Thermomonas sp.
ACTTCTCCAGCACGCCGTGGTCGGCGAGGTCCAGCGCGCAGTTCAGCGCGGTCTGGCCGCCCATGGTCGGCAGCAGCGCGTCGGGCTTTTCCTTGGCGATGATCTTCTCGACCGTCTGCCAGTTGATCGGCTCGATGTAGACCGCATCGGCCATGTCCGGGTCGGTCATGATCGTCGCAGGGTTGCTGTTAACCAGCACCACGCGGTAGCCCTCCTCGCGCAGCGCCTTGCACGCCTGCGCGCCGGAGTAGTCGAACTCGCAGGCCTGGCCGATGACGATCGGGCCGGCGCCGATGATCAGGATGGTCTTGAGGTCAGTGCGCTTCGGCATCGTCTCGGGT
The DNA here is from genome assembly GCA_946480065.1 of uncultured Thermomonas sp. The sequence goes on from CAMLJA010000028.1 coordinate 342, forward strand.
CACATGTACGCGGAGGGCGGCACCTTGCAGGTGCCCATGGCCTTGATCATCAGCTGCACCGCCAGCGAGGCGCCCAGCTGCTCGCCGGCCTTCTCGTTCTCGTGCGCGGAGCGGGTGACGTCGAAGGCGTCGCCGTAGCCCGACAGCTTGCGCAGGCCGGCGTAGGCGGGATCGCTGATGAAGGTGACGAACGACAGCACTTCCTCCGAGGTCGCCGAGGCGAGGATTTCCTCGGGCACCGCCTTCTTGCCGGTGGAGGCCTCGTCGGCGCCGGCCTGGACCATGGTGCCGAACAGCCGCGCGGCGCCGCCGTCCAGCAGGGCGAGGTCCTGGTCCATGCGCGACGGGTTGGCGGCGGCGTACTGGCGCGCCTCCTCGAGCCGCGCGCGGCGGTAACCGTCCACCGAGAGTTCGCCGCGCACGCAGGCCAGCTGCTCGGGGCTGACCGCGTCCGGCTTCTCCTGCAGCGGCCACTTCGGGTCGGCGGCGGCCGCGTCGGCGAAAATCTTGCCCATCGGCAGCATCTTCACCAGCGCGTCGGCCAGGCGCTCGGCCCGCGGGTCGGCCGGCGCGTCGGCGGGCATGGCGGCGGCGGCGGCGCAGGCCAGCAGCCCGGCCAGCAGGAATCCCGTCTTGGTGCGCATCATGTTGGTGGTTTCCCTCACGGTTGGGCTTGCGCCATGCTGGCGATGAAGCGGTCGAACAGCGGCGCCACGTCGTGCGGGCCGGGCGCGGCTTCCGGGTGGCCCTGGAAGCTGAAGGCCGGCGCGTCGGTCAGCGCGATGCCCTGGTTGGTGCCGTCGAACAGCGAGCGGTGGGTCACGCGCGCGTTGGCCGGCAGCGTGGCCTCGTCGATGCAGAAGCCGTGGTTCTGCGAGGTGATCATCACCCGCCCGCTGTCGAGGTCCTGCACCGGGTGGTTGGCGCCGTGGTGGCCGTGCGGCATCTTCATGGTCCGCGCGCCGACGGCCAGGCCGATCAGCTGGTGGCCCAGGCAGATGCCGTACAGCGGCACCCTGGCGGCGATGAATTCGCGGATCGCCTCGATCGCGTAATCGCAGGGCGCCGGGTCGCCGGGGCCGTTGGACAGGAACACGCCGTCGGGCCGCATCGCCAGCACGTCGCTGGCGGGGGTCTGCGCCGGCACCACGTGCACGTCGCAGCCGCGCTCGGCCAGCATGCGCAGGATGTTGCGCTTGGCGCCGAAGTCGTAGGCCACCACCTTGAAGCGCGGCGGCGCGCTGGCGAAGGCGCCGCGGTCGAGGTCCAGCTGGCCCTCGCCCCATCGGTACGGCTCGGTGGTGCTGACCACCTTGGCCAGGTCCATGCCCGCAAGGCCCGGGAACTTGCGCGCGGCCTCGACCGCGTGGTCGGCGTCCAGCGCCCCGCCCTCTTCCCCGCCGGCCAGCAGGGCGCCGTTCTGGGCGCCGCGCTCGCGCAGGATGCGGGTCAGCTTGCGGGTGTCGATGCCGGCGATGGCCACGATCCCGCGCGCCTGCAGCCACTCCGGCAGCGCCACCTGGTTGCGCCAGTTGCTGGGGCGGCGCGGCACGTCGCGCACGATCAGGCCGGCGGCCCAGGCGCGCCCGGCTTCGTCGTCCTGGTCGTTGCAGCCGGTGTTGCCGATGTGCGGGTAGGTGAGCGTGACCAGCTGGCGGGCGTAGGACGGATCCGTGAGGATCTCCTGGTAGCCGGTCATGGCGGTGTTGAACACCACCTCGCCCACGGACAGGCCGGGGGCGCCCACGGAAATGCCCTCGAAGACGGTGCCGTCTTCAAGCGCGAGAATGGCGGGTCTGTTCAAGTGCGTCGCCCTGCGTGGGGTTGCAAGAAAGCACCGAAGCGGCGCGGCCGGTCCGGAGCTGGGGAAGTCAGGCGAGCGGGAATTGTACCGGCCGCGACCGGCGGGCGCCAGCCTCAGAGGAGTTCGGCCACCCGGTAGCGCCCGGGCGGCCGCAGCGCCAGCGCGCGCGCGGCGTGCAGCGCGCCGCGGGCGAAAACGTCGCGGTTGGTCGCGCGGTGGACAAGTTCGACACGCTCGCCGGCCGCGGCGAACTGGACCAGGTGCTCGCCGACGATGTCGCCAGCGCGGATCGATGCGTAGCGCGGGGCCGCGCCGCCGGCCTGCGCGGCGGCGCCCAGGGTCAGCGCGGTGCCGGAGGGCGCGTCCAGCTTGCGCGCGTGGTGGGACTCGAGGATGTCGCAGTCCCAGCCCGGCAGCAGCGCGGCGGCGCGCTCCACCAGCACGTGCAGCGCCGCCACGCCCAAGCTGAAGTTGCTGGCCCAGGCCAGCGGGATGCGCAGCGCGGCCTCGGCCATCGCCGCCTGCTGGCCATCGGACAGGCCGGTGGTCCCGGACACCAGGGGCTTGCCGCGGGCCACGCACTCGCCCAGGACGGCGTCGAACCCCGCGGGCAGGCTGAAATCCACCGCGACGTCGAACGCCGGCACCGACGGCAGTTCCGACGCGGCGAACCACGGCACGCCATCGATCACCCGGGTTTGCGGCGCACGGGTGACCGCGGCGGCGACCGTGCAGCCGCTTGCGGCCTCCCGGCACAGGCGCAGCAGCGCCTGGCCCATCCGGCCATTGCCGCCGTGGATCAACAGGCGCAGGGGTTCGTCCATCGCGCGCAGGCTAGCCCGCGGCGCGCGCGGACCACAAGTGGGCCCGCTCAGAGGCGGGCGGCGGCCTCGCGCAGGCGTCCGGCAACCTGGTGGAGCGCGCCGTCGAAGGCGGTGTCGCCGTCGCGCAGCAGCACCTTGCCCAGCTTCTCCATCGCCGCCAGCTCCTCGGGGGACGCCACCAGCACGCGGATTCCGCGGCGGTTCACCAGCAGCAGCCGCCCCGAGATCGGGCTGATCCACGAGACCTTGGCCGGCTCGATGCGGCCCTCCGCCGCGGCCAGCTGCAGCCAGTTGCCCACCTGCAGCTGGCGCATGCGCTCCAGCACCGGCATTTCGAAGTCCAGCCCGTCGGTGCCGCCGACCACCTGCAGCGCGGGCACCTCCGCGGTGACGCGCACCGGCTCGGGCGCGAACACCTGCTCGGGCATGCGGGTCTGGTTCTCGGCGGCGTCCTCGCCGCGCGACAGGCGCACGATCGCATCCTGGATCGAATGGACCGCGCCCTGCGCCGCGGCGCCGATGCAGCCGGAGCTGGCCAGGATCGCCTCGAGGCGCTCCTGCGGCAGCGCCGGCAGCTCCTCGGGGTCGGCGCGCAGCTCGGCGTAGTCGAACGCCAGCAGCACGGCATCGATCGCCGCCAGCGCGTCCTCGTACGCGGGCGCGGTGCGGCCCTCGCGCAGGATCACCTGGGTCAGGTGGTGGCCGGCGTAGCGGGTGAGGAACTCGTCGATCACCCGCGGCAGCTGGCGCGCCCCGCGGCGGTGCGCCAGGTCGGCCTGCACCTGCGCGCGCGCATGCTCCAGCCGCTCGCGCCCGTGCTGGGCCTCCGCCGCGCGCTTTTCGGCCAGCTCGGCCCGCCGGCGGTGCTGCGCCATGTAGCTGCGCAGCTCCTGCTCCAGCGCCTCGAAGATCGCCACGTCCTCGTTGAATTCGGCGACCAGGCGGTCGATGGTCTGGTCCACCCGCTCCAGCAGCTCACGCTCCTGCGGGGCGTCGCCGTGGTTGCCCTCGCAGGCCTCGGCCACGGTGTTGAGCAGGCGCCGCGCCGGGTGCTCCTTGAACAGGAACATGCGGCGGTCCTTGACCGCGACCTTGACGAACGGCACCAGCATGCGGCCGATCTTGCGGCGGACCTGGCTGTCGTATTCCGGGCCGTCCAGCAGCACGTCGAACAGCAGCGCGACCAGGTCGACCGCGTCCTCGTCCAGTCCGTCCAGCTGCAGGTTGTCGCCGGGGACGCCCAGCTTCCGGGCCCCCTGCACCACTTCCTGGCGCAGCTGGTGCGCAAGCGGCACTTCGGTCCCGCGCTGCAGCTGCGAGAGCTGGCTGGGAAGGTCACGCTGCATCAGGCTGAGGATCGACAGCAGTTCGCCGGAGCTCAACGTCTGCACCGGGGCGCCCGCCTGCGCCGCCGGCGCCAGCGCGGGGCCGGTGGCGGTGCGCCAGCCCTGCAGCAGCCCCAGCAGGCTGGTGAACATGGCCTGGTCCGCGGCCGCCATGCCCTCCCCCGCGGGCCGGGCTTCGGCGTCCTGCGCGGGCGACGGGGGAACAGGCTCCACCACCGGCGCCGGCGGCGCGGCCTCCGCGCGCGCCGTTGGGCGCAGGTGCGGCAGCACGCCGGCCGCGGCCAGCAGGGTGTTGCTGCGCTCGTAGGCACCGGCGAGCGCCGTGCCCAGTTCACGCTCGAAGAACTTGAACACCACGATGCGGATCGCCGCGTCCAGCGCCAGCCCTTCCATCGCGGCGAGCAGCGCGCCGGCGAAGAAGGCCGGGGCCGCGGGGTTCACGGTGGGCGCGAGCTCCTGCTGCCCGCAAAGATGGGCCAGGCGCTTGCCCAGCAGTTCCAGCGCCGGGGCGTGCAGGCGGGTGAGGCTTTCCGCCAGCTGCTCGTTGGCCAGCTGCTCCTCCAGCGCCTCCTCGGAAAGCAGGCTCAACCCCTGCGGCTCGCGCTGGCGCTCCCCGGCACGCGGGTCGCGCAGCGCGCGGAAGCCCGCCAGCAGCCGCTGCTCGAAGCGCTGCACGATTTGCGCGCGGCCCCGCCGCAGGTCGCGCAGGGCAGTCAGGCCCAGCGAATCGTCGCCGGCCTGGCTGCGGTCGAACAGGTAGTCGTCGACCCGTCCCAGCGCCCGGTCAAGCGCCGGCACGGCTGCCTCGCGCACCTGCTTTTGCAGGGCGTCGAGCAGTTCGGCGCCGTCGCGGCGCGCGGACGGTTCGGGGGAGTGGAAGGCGGTGTCGTTCGGCGCCATGGGGGGATCCGGATACGGAATGGCTCACCCGCGACCTTACGCCGCATCGCGTCACTTTGGAGTGACATCCGTCAAGGAATGTCGCACCGGGCCGGGCGCCCGCGCGGGTCAGGACACCATGCGGTCCCAGAACCCCTTCACGCCGTCCAGGAAGGTCGCCGACCGCGGGGAGTGCTTGCGCGCCTCCTCCCCGTCGAACGTGGCCTCGAACTTCTGCAGCAACTCCCGCTGCTCCGGGGTGAGGTTGACCGGGGTTTCGACCGCGACCTTGCAGTACAGGTCGCCCGGATGCCGGCTGCGGACCGAGCGCACGCCGCGGTCGCGCAGCCGGAACACCTTGCCGCTCTGGGTCTCGGCCGGGATCCGCAGCTCCAGCTCGCCGTCCAGGGTGGGCACCCGGACCACGTCGCCCAGCGCCGCCTGGGAGATCCGGATCGGCACCTCGCAATGGAGGTCGTCGCCGTCGCGGGCGAAGATCGGGTGCGGGCGCACCCGCACCTCCACGTAGAGGTCGCCCGGGGGGGTGCCGGCCGGGCCGGCCTCGCCCTCGCCGGCGAGGCGGATGCGGTCGCCGCTGTCCACGCCGGCCGGGATCTTCACCGCCAGGGTCTTTTCCTCCTCCACCCGCCCGGCCCCGTCGCAGGCACGGCAGGGGTTGGCGATGGTCTTGCCCGCGCCGCCGCAGTGCGGGCACGGCGCCTGCATCGCGAACGGGCCGCGCTGCATCCGCACCTGGCCGCGGCCGTGGCAGGTGGCGCACACGTCCACCTTGCCGTCTGCCGAGCCGGAGCCCTTGCAGGGCGCGCACTGCGCCAGGGTGGGGATATCGATGCGCTTCTCGGCGCCGGCCACCGCCTCCTCGAGGTCGAGTTCAAGCACGTAGCCGACGTCGGCGCCGCGGCGCGGGCCCTGCTGGCGCCCGCCGCCGCCGAAGATGTTGCCGAAGATGTCGCCGAAGATGTCGCCCATGTCGGCGAAGCCCGGGCCGGGGTTCGCCCCGCCCATGCCGTGCTCGAACGCGGCGTGGCCATGCTGGTCGTAGAGGCGCCGCTTGCCGCCGTCGCTCAGGACCTCGTAGGCCTCCTTGCATTCCTTGAACTGCGCCAGCGCCTCGTCGTTGCCCGGGTTGCGGTCCGGGTGGTACTTCATGGCGCAGCGGCGATACGCCTTCTTCAGCTCGTCGTCGCTGGCGTTGCGGGCGACGCCCAGCACTTCGTAGTAATCGCGTTTGGACATCGTGTGGAGTGCTTTCGTTCGAAAAACCCTTCCCCCGCGGGCGGGGGAAGGGTCGGGATGGGCGCCCTGCGGAGGCGGTCGCCCCCACCCTGGCCTCCCCCGCGGGGGAGGCGGCATCGCTTACTGCTGCTTGTCGTCCTTGACCTCGGTGAACTCGGCGTCCACCACGTCGTCGGCGGCGCCACCGGCCTGCTGGCCGGCACCGGCGTCGGGCTGGCCCTGGCCGGCGGCGGCGACCGCGGCGAACAGCGCCTGGGCCGCTTCCTCCAGCGCCTTGGACTTGGCCTCGATCTGGGCCTTGTCGTCGCCCTTCATCGCCGTCTCCAACTCGGCGATGGCGCCCTCGGCGCGGCCGATCACGTCGCCCGGCGCCTTGTCGCCGTTCTCCTTGACCGCGGTGCGGGTGGCGTGGATCAGGCCGTCGGCCTGGTTGCGCGCGGTGACCAGCTCGTGGAAGCGCTTGTCCTCCTCGCGGTTGGCCTCGGCGTCCTGCACCATGCGCTGGATCTCCTCGTCGGACAGGCCGGAACCGGCCTTGATCTCGACCTTCTGCTCCTTGCCGGTCTTCTTGTCCTTGGCCGACACGTGCAGGATGCCGTTGGCGTCGATGTCGAAGGACACCTCGACCTGCGGCATGCCGCGCGGCGCCGGCTCGATCCCGGTGAGGTCGAACTTGGCCAGCGACTTGTTGTAGCGGGCCTGCTCGCGCTCGCCCTGCAGCACGTGCACGGTCACCGCGGACTGGTTGTCGTCGGCGGTGCTGAACACCTGCGAGGCCTTGGTCGGGATGGTGGTGTTCTTCTCGATGATCTTGGTCATCACCCCGCCCAGGGTCTCGATGCCCAGGCTCAGCGGGGTGACGTCGAGCAGCAGCACGTCCTTGACGTCGCCGGCCAGCACGCCGCCCTGGATCGCGGCGCCGATGGCCACGGCCTCGTCCGGATTGACGTCCTTGCGCGGCTCCTTGCCGAAGAACTCGGCCACCGCCTGCTGCACCTTCGGCATCCGGGTCTGGCCGCCGACCAGGATCACCTCGGTGACATCGCTGGTCTTCAGGCCGGCGTCGTTCAGCGCGATGCGGCAGGGCTCGATGGTCTTCTTGACCAGGTCGTCCACCAGCGCCTCGAGCTTGGCGCGCGTGAGCTTGATGTTGAGGTGCTTCGGCCCGCTGGCATCGGCGGTCACGTACGGCAGGTTGACCTCGGTCTGCTGGCTGGAGGACAGCTCGATCTTGGCGCGCTCGGCCGCGTCCTTCAGGCGCTGCAGCGCCAGCGGGTCCTTGCGCAGGTCGATGCCCTGCTCCTTGTTGAACTCCTCGACCAGGTAGTCGATGACGCGCTTGTCGAAGTCCTCGCCGCCCAGGAAGGTGTCGCCGTTGGTGGCCAGCACCTCGAACTGCTTCTCGCCGTCGATGTTGGCGATCTCGATGATCGAGACGTCGAAGGTGCCGCCGCCGAGGTCGTACACGGCGACCTTGCGGTCCTTGGTGTCGCCCTTGTCCAGGCCGTAGGCCAGCGCGGCCGCGGTGGGCTCGTTGATGATGCGCTTGACCTCCAGGCCGGCGATGCGGCCGGCATCCTTGGTGGCCTGGCGCTGGCTGTCGTTGAAGTAGGCCGGGACGGTGATCACCGCCTCGGTGACGGCCTCGCCCAGGTAGGCCTCGGCGGTCTTCTTCATCTTCTCCAGCACCTTGGCGGAGACTTCCTGCGGCGCCAGCTTCCTGCCGTCGGTCAGCGCCACCCAGGCGTCACCGTTGTCGTGCTGGGTGATCGCGTACGGCACCAGGTCGAGGTCCTTCTGCACCTCGGCGTCGGTGAACTTGCGGCCGATCAGGCGCTTCACCGCGTACAGGGTGTTCTTGGGGTTGGTGACGGCCTGGCGCTTGGCGGACGCGCCGACCAGCACCTCGCCGTCCTTGGTCCAGGCGACGATGGACGGGGTGGTGCGGTCGCCCTCGCTGTTCTCGATGACCTTGGCCTTGCCGCCTTCCATGATGGCGACGCAGGAATTGGTGGTGCCCAGGTCGATGCCGATGATCTTGCCCATGCTGGTGTCCTCTTGGATCTCGTGTTCGGGGGCGCCGCGCGCCGATGCCGGTGATGTGGGGGTCTGCGCGGAGCCTTCAAGGGGCGCGCGCGGCCGCGTTCGGCGGCCGGTCAGTCGTGCCTGGCCACCACCACCAGCGCCGGCCGCAGCAGGCGCTCGTTGAGCAGGTAGCCCTTCTGGAAGGTGCGCGCGACCGCGCCCGGCGCCACGCCCTCGGCGTCCACCATGCTCATGGCCTGGTGGCGCTCGGGGTCGAACGCGTCGCCCGCCGCCGGCGCGACCTCGGTCAGGCCGTTCCTGCCGGCCAGGATCTGCAGCTGGCGCAGGGTCAGCTCCAGCCCGGCGCGCAGCGGATCGTCGGCCGGGGCGTTGGCCAGGCCGGCCTCGATCGCGTCGAACAGCGGCAGCAGGTCGCCGAGCAGGCGCTCGTTGGCGAACTTGCGCGCCATCTCCAGTTCGCGCGCCAGCCGCTTGCGCTGGTTGTCCAGGTCGGCGCGCTCCACCAGCGACTGCGCGCGCAGCTGCTCCACTTCGGCGCGCAGCGCCTCCAGTTCATCCGCGGGCGCCGCGTCGGCGGTCCCGGTCGCTTCCTGCTCTGTCGGGTCTTGGGTCATGGTCCATGCGGTCGTTGCGGCCGGATGCCGCGTCCGCTGGGGTGATGGGGTCGCCGGCGCGCCGATTCAAGCGCCCGGTTCAGGCATCGGGGCTGAGCGCCGCCCCCAGCGCCTCGGCCGCGGCCTCGACCACCGGGATCACCCGCTCGTAGGCCATCCGGCTGGGGCCGATCACCCCCAGCACGCCCAGCGCGCGGCCGTCGCGGCCGTAGGGCGCCGTCACCAGCGACATGCCTTCCAGCGGCGCCAGCCCGGTTTCCTCCCCGATGAACACGCGCATCCCCGGCGCCTTGGCGGTGCGCTCCAGCAGCTGGAGCAGCTCGCGCTTCTCGGCGAACGCCTCGAACAGCGCGCGCAGGCGGTCCAGGTCGGCCAGGTCCTGCAGCCCCATCAGCCGGGTCTGGCCGGCCACCAGCATGTCGTCGCCGCCGGGGGCGAACGCCTGCTCGGCCAGTTCCACCGAGCTGGCGAGCAGGCGCTCCATCTCGCTGCGGGCATGGCGCAGCTCGCGCAGCAGCGTGGCGCGGATCGCCGCCAGCGGCTGGCCGGCGAAGTGGGCGTTGAGGTAGCCGGCGGCCTGCTCCAGTTCGGCCGGGTCGAAGCCGCGCCGCACCTGGACCACCCGGTTCTGCACCTCGCCGTCGGCGAACACCAGGATCGCCAGCACCCGCTGCGGGTCCAGCGCCACGAACTCGATCTGGCGGAACGCGAAGCTCTCGCGCCTGGGCACGCTGACCATGCCGACGAAGTGGGTCATCGCCGACAGCAGCTCCGAGGTGCTGCCCAGCAGCGCCTGGGTGCCGGCGCCGGCGGGCAGCTCGCTGCGCAGCCGCGCCAGCTCGCCCTCGGGCAGCGGCCGCAGCTGCAGCAGCGAGTCCACGAACAGCCGGTACCCCTGCGCGGTGGGGACGCGCCCGGCCGAGCTGTGCGGCGCCGCCAGCAGGCCGGCGTCCTCCATCGAGGCCAGGATGTTGCGGATGGTGGCCGGGCTGACGTCCAGCCCGGCGTGGCGGGCCAGGGTCTGCGAGCCCACCGGCTCGCCGTCGCGGATGTGGCGCGACACCAGCGTGCGCAGCAGCTGGCGCGCGCGCGGGTCATGGGCGATGTCGTGAGGCTGGCGGGCCATGCCTGCGTTGTAAGGGCGGCCGCGGGCGCTTGCAAGCGCTACCTGCGGCGGCGCCCGACCGGGCACAATGCGGCCCCATGCTGAGCCGCCTGTCCATCCGCGATTTCGCCGTGGTCGCCCAGGCCGAACTGGAGTTCGGCCCCGGGCTGACCGTGATCTCCGGCGAAACCGGCGCCGGCAAGTCGCTGCTGGTCGATGCGCTGGGCTTCCTGTGCGGCGCCCGCGCCGACGCCGGGGCCGTGCGCCACGGCGCCGGGCGCGCGGAGCTGGCCGCGGACTTCGCCCTGGACGACCGCCCCGCCGCCCTCGACTGGCTGCGCGAGGCGGAGTTCGACGACGGCGACGCCTGCCAGCTCCGGCGCACCCTGCGCGCGGACGGCGGTTCGCGCGCGTGGATCAACGGCCGCCCGGCGACCCTGGCGCAGCTGGCCGAGCTGGCGGGGCTGCTGGTGGAGATCCACGGCCAGCACGAACAGCAGGCGCTGCTTTCGCGCGCCACCCAGACCGAGCTGCTGGACGCCTACGCGCGCCAGCCCGCGCTGCTGGCGGCCACCCGCGAGGCGGCGCTGCGCTGGCGCGCGCTGTGCGACCAGCGCGATGCCCTGCTGGCGCGCGGGGACGTGGCGGACCGGCGCGCCTGGCTCGACCACCAGCTGCGCGAGCTGGCCGCCGAAGCGCTGGAGCCCGGGGCGCTGGCCGAGGTCGACGCCGCCCACCGCCGGCATGCGCACGCCGCGTCCCTGATCGCCGCCTGCGACGAGGCGCTGGACCGGCTCGGCGGCGACGCCGCGCTGGCCGCGCAGCTGCGGCGCCTGCAGTCGGGGCTGCAGCGGGAGGCGGCCAACGAGCCGCGGCTCGGCGAGGTGGAGGGGCTGCTCGAATCGGCCGCCATCCAGCTGGACGAGGCGCTGGCGCTGCTGGAGCGCATCCGCGACGACCTCGACCTGGACCCGGACGCGCTGTTGGAACTGGAGCGCCGCGTGGCGCGCGTGCACGACCTGGCCCGCAAGCACCGGGTGGCGCCCGACCAGCTGGCCGCGCACCGCGACGCGCTGGCCGCCGAGCGCGAGGCGCTGGAGGACGCGGACGGCACGCTGCAGCGGCTGGCGCGCGACATCGCCGGCGCGCTGGCCGAGTGGACCGCGGCCGCCGCGGCGCTGACCGCGGCGCGCCGGGCCGCCGGGGACGCGCTAGCGGCGGAGGTCTCCGCACAGATCGCCGGCCTGGGCATGGAGTCCGGCCGCTTCGAGGTGCGGCTGGCGGCGGCCGAGCCGGGCCTGCCCGATCCGCGCGGGGCGGAGCGCGCCGAGTTCCTGGTTTCGGCCAATGCCGGCCAGCCGCCGCGGCCGCTGCGCAAGGTCGCCTCCGGCGGCGAGCTTTCCCGCATCTCGCTGGCGTTGGAAGTGGCGACCGTCGGGCTGGACGCGGTGCCGACCATGGTCTTCGACGAGGTCGACGCCGGCATCGGCGGCGCGGTGGCGGCCGCGGTGGGCGCCCGGCTGCGCGCGCTGGGCGGCGCGCGGCAGGTGCTGTGCGTCACCCACCAGCCGCAGGTGGCGGCCGCGGGCCACGCGCAGTACCGCGTCAGCAAGGCCGCGCGCGACGGCATCACCCAGTCGTCGGTCGCGCTGCTGGACCGCGGCGGGCGGATCGACGAGATCGCCCGGATGCTCGGCGGCCGCGCGGTCACGCCCGAGGCGCGGGCGGCGGCCGGGCAGCTGCTGGCGGACGGGTCCTAGCCCCGGCGCGGCGGGGAACGCCGCCGCCCGGCTCAGCGCTTCCTGCGCACGTACAGCACCAGCGCGTGGTCCTCGATGGCGTAGCCGTGCTGCTCGGCGATCTTCTGCTGCAGCGCCTCGATTTCGTCGCTGTGGAACTCGATCACCTTGCCGGTGTCGACGTCGACCATGTGGTCGTGGTGCTCGCCGCGGTCCAGTTCGTACACCGCCTGGCCGCCCTCGAAGTTGTGCTTGAGCACCAGTC
>CAMLJA010000029.1 GCA_946480065.1 uncultured Thermomonas sp.
CCTTGCCCTGCCTTGCCGCGCTGGCCCTTGCCGCCCGCGCCGTCCCGCCGCCGCCGCCGCTGCCGAGCCCCCCGGCCCCGCCGCCCGCGCCCGCCCCCGAGCCGCCGCCGCCCGCGCACGTGCGCGACCTGGACGCCGCGCGCGCGGCCTTCGTGCGCGATACCGCCGCCCGCTTCTCGATCCCGCCCGCGCGGATCGAGGCGGTGCTGGCGGGCGCCGAAGTCCGCGACGCCATCGTCAAGGCGATGGCGCGCCCGGCCGAGGCCAAGCCGTGGCGCGACTACCGCCCGATCTTCATCCAGCCCAGGCGGATCGACGACGGCCGCGCCTTCCTGGCCGCGAACGCCGGTGCCCTGCGCCGCGCCGAGGCGCGCTACGGCGTGCCGGCCGAGCTGATCGTCGCCATCCTCGGGGTGGAGACCAGCTACGGCGGCAACAAGGGCAGCTGGCCGGTGGTGGACGCGCTGTACACCCTGGCCTTCGCCTACCCGCGCACCGGCGACCCGGCGCGGGTGGCCTACGAGGACCGCCGCGAGGCCTTCTTCCGCGACGAGCTGGCGCAGCTGTTCGCGCTGGGCCAGGAGGAGGGCTTCGACATCGCCACCCTCAAGGGCAGCTACGCCGGCGCGATGGGCTGGGGCCAGTTCATGCCGTCCAGCTACCGCGACTACGCGGTGGACGGCGACGGCGACGGCCGCCGCGACCTGTTCGGCGACCTCGACGACGTGTTCGCCTCGGTCGCCAACTACTTCGCCGCCAAGGGCAAGTGGGAGCGCGGCGGCCCGGTGATGGAGCCGGCGGTGCGCGCGCCCGGCGCGGCCGACTTCGCCAACCCCGGGAACGCGGTGACGCTGGACCAGACCCTGGCCTCGCTGGCCGCCGCCGGCTACCGGCCCGCGGCCGGCGGCACCGCCGCCGGCGACCGCCCGGCCACCCTGATCACCCTGGACGGGGCGGACGGGCCGGAATACTGGATCGTCTACCGCAACTTCAAGGCGATCACCGCCTACAACGGCTCGCGCCTGTACGCGACCGCGGTCCACCAGCTGGCCCAGGCGATCGCCGGGCGCGGGGCGCCCACGCCATGAGCCGGCGCCCGCTGCTGGCCGCCGCGCTGGCGCTGGCGCTGGCGGCCTGCGCCGGCAACGCCCCGCGCAGCGCCTCGCCGCAGGGCGCGGCGATCCCGCCGGCATCCGCCGCGACCGCCGCCCATCCGCCGAAGAAGAAGGTCTCGCCCTACGCGCCCGCGCAGGAGGATCCCTCCAAGCGCGGCGACTACGTGGCCGGCGGCCTGTTCCGCCCGGGCGAGGCCGATAGCGTGCCGGACGAGATCCCGGACGTGGACGCCATCCCCGAACCCGAGGTGCGCGACGAGCCGCGCTCGCGCAGCGGCAACCGCGACTACGCCGTGCTCGGCAAGCGCTACCGGGTCATGGACTCGGCCGACGGCTACGTGGAGGAGGGCAACGCCTCCTACTACGGCAAGAAGTTCCACGGCCGCCGCACCTCCAGCGGCGAGGTGTACGACATGTACGCCTTCAGCGCCGCCCACAAGACCCTGCCGCTGCCCAGCTACGCGCGCGTCACCAACCTGGACAACGGCCGTTCGGTGGTGGTGCGCATCAACGACCGCGGGCCGTTCCACTCCAACCGCATCATCGACCTGAGCTATGCCGCCGCGGTCAAGCTGGGCTACCGGAACCGCGGCACCGCGCGGGTGGAAGTGCGCGCGCTGGCCCCGGGCGACACCGGCCCGCTGCTGGCGGGGCCGTCCCCGCGCGAGGACAGCGCGATGGACAAGCTGGTGGAACGCCTGCCGCAGGCGCTGGCCGCGGCCGGCCCGGCGGCGCCCAAGCCGGCGCCGGCCGCGGTCGACACCCGCTACCGCTTCGACATGCGCCAGGACGGCAAGGTGATGACCGCCGACGAGTTCGACGCCTGGATGCAGTCGCGCCGGGTGCGGGTGGCCACCGGCAAGCCAGGGCGTCCGGATCCGGCGCCCGCCGCGCCCGCCGCGCCTTCCGCCACGGCCGCGAGCGAGGCCAGGCCGGTCGCGCCGCCGCCGCCCTCGCCGGTCACCGCGGCCGCGCTGGTGGCCGCCACCGCGGCGCCGCGCCCGGCCGCGCCGGACCAGGTCACCCTGCAGGTGGCCAGCTTCGCCGACCAGCGCAACGCGCAGCACGCGCTGGCCCTGCTGCAGGGCGCGGAGATCGCGCGCGCGCAGCTGTTCGACGCCGACGTCGGCGGGCGCCGGATCTGGCGCCTGCGGATCGGCCCGGTCGCCGCCGCCAGCGCGCCGGAACTCGCGGCCCGCATCGTGGGTCTGGGCTTCGGGCAGCCGCAGCGCGTGCGCGACTGAACGCGGGCCCGGCCTGACCCGCCGCGCGTTGCGGCTTAGAATCCCCACTGATGCCTGCCGCCCTGCGCGGCCACGAGGAGTTTTCGTTGATGCGTTCGCGTTCCCTGCTGTTCGTCGCGCTGGCCACCGCCGGCCTGGTCCTCGGGTCCGGCCTGTCGCTGGCCCAGGCGCCCGCCCCCGCCGCCCGCCCCGCCGCGCTCAGCGACGACCTGCCGATCCCGGACGCGCCGGCGCCGGCCACCAGCAAGGCGTGGCTGGTGATGGACTACGCCACCGGCCAGGTGCTGGCGGGCGAGAACGTGGACACCCCGGTGGAGCCGGCCAGCATCACCAAGGTCATGACCAGCTACGTGATCGCCGCCGAGATGGCGGCCGGCAAGGTCAAGCCGACCGACCCGGTGATGATGACCGAGCACGCCTGGCGCGAGGGCGGGGCCGGCACCGACGGCAGCTACAGCGGCTTCGAGGTCAACAAGACCGCGCCGCTCGTGGAGATGGAAAAGGGCATGGTGGTGCAGTCGGGCAACGACGCCGCCATCGCGCTGGCCGAGCACGTGGCCGGCAGCGAGCAGGCCTTCGCCCAGCTGATGAACGCCTACGCGAAGAAGATCGGGATGAAGCACTCCCACTTCGTCAACCCGCACGGGCTGACCGCCGAGGGCCACGTCACCACCGCGCACGACCTGGCGCTGCTGGGCCGCGCGCTGATCCGCGACTTCCCGGAGTCCTACGGCTACAACAAGCTGAAGGAGTTCACGGTGGGCCCGATCACCCAGCCCAACCGCAACCTCCTGCTGTGGCGCGACCCGTCGGTGGACGGCATCAAGACCGGCCACACGTCCAGCGCCGGCTACTGCCTGATGGCCTCGGCCAAGCGCGGCGACCAGCGCCTGATCACCGTGGTGATGGGCGATACCAGCGAGAACCAGCGCGCGGTGGATTCGCAAGCGCTGCTCAACTGGGGCTTCCGCTTCTACGAATCGCACCAGCTCTACGACGCGGGCAAGCCGCTGGCCTCGCCCAAGGTGTGGAAGGGCGCCGCCGACGTGGTGAAGGTGGGCGTGGCGCAGCCGCTGCTGGTCTCCACCCCGCGCGGCAAGTACGACCGCCTGAAGGCCACCATGGAGCTGCCCGCCTCGCTGGAGGCGCCGATCGCCAAGGGCCAGAAGCTGGGCACGGTGAAGGTGGCGCTGGACGGCAAGGTGGTGGCGCAGGCCCCGCTGGTGGCGCTGGAGGCGGTGGAGGAGGGCGGCTTCCTCAAGCGCCTGTGGCACGCCCTGCTGATGTGGTGGGAGAGCGTCTGACCCCGGGCCCGCCTTGGGACCCGGCCGCGGCGCCCCCATCCTTGCGGTCATGAGCATCCAGTCCGACAACCCCGAGCACGGCTTCCAGTTCCCCGGCACCTTCGAGCTGTCGGCGATGGGCGCCGCCGACAGGCACCTCGAGGCCGACCTGCCGCGGCACCTGATGGACGCCGGCATCGAGGTGCTGCAGGAATCCGTCAGCTGGAAGCATTCCTCCAGCGGCAGGTACGTCTCGGTGCGGATCTCCTTCCGCGCCGCCTCGCGCGAGGAATACGACCGCGCCCACGCCGCCCTGCGCGACCATCCCGAGGTGAAGTGGACGCTGTAGCGGCGGCCTGCGTGGCCGACGCGGCGCCGGCGTCCGCGCGCCCCGCCGCGGTCCGCGACCTCGGCCGCCAGCCCTACGAGCCGGTGTGGCGCGCCATGCAGGCGTTCACCGATGCGCGCGGCGACGCCAGCGACGACGAACTGTGGCTGGTCGAGCACGAGCCGGTGTTCACCCTCGGCCAGGCCGGCAAGCCCGAGCACGTGCTGATGCCGGGCGAGATTCCGGTGCTGCACGTCGACCGCGGCGGCCAGGTGACCTACCACGGCCCCGGCCAGCTGGTGGCCTATCCGCTGCTGGACCTGAAGCGGCTGAGGATCGGCGTGCGCGACTACGTCTGCAGGATCGAGCAGGCGGTGATCGACACCCTGGCCGAGTGGAACATCGGGGCCGCCCGCCGCGAGGGCGCGCCCGGGGTCTACGTCAACGGCGCCAAGATCGCCGCGCTGGGCATCCGTGTGCGGCGCGGCTGCACGTTCCACGGGCTGGCCTTCAACATCGCCGGCGAGAGCACCGCGCCGTTCGCCCGCATCAATCCCTGCGGTTACGCCGGGCTGCAGGTGGTGGCGCTGTCCGACCTCGGCGGGCCGTCCTCGATGGAGGCGGTCAAGCCGGTGCTGCTGGCGCAGCTGGCCCGGCAGTTCGGGCTGTCGCCGCGGCCCGCCTCGGGCACGCTGCCCGCCCCCTGAGGCCGCATCTGCGATAATTCCCGGCATGAGCACCGCCCCCCGCAGCATTCCCCTCGCCGTGGTCGGCGATGCCGCCACGCCGGCCCCCGGCGCGCTCGAACCCGGCGCGCGGCAGGTGGCCGACCAGAAGATCGCGCGTTCGCCGGTGGCGTTCGCGGACGCGCCGGTGCTGCGCAAGCCCGGCTGGATCCGGGTCCGCATTCCCTCCGGCAACGCGGTGCAGGCGCTGAAGGCGAAGCTGCGCGAGAACCGGCTGGTCACGGTCTGCGAGGAAGCCAGCTGCCCGAACATCCACGAATGCTTCAGCCACGGCACCGCCACCTTCATGATCCTGGGCGAGGTCTGCACGCGGCGCTGCTCGTTCTGCGACGTGGCCCACGGCCGGCCCAAGCCCCCTGATGCCAGCGAGCCCGCCAACCTCGCGCGCACGGTCGCCGACATGGGGCTGAAGTACGTGGTGATCACCAGCGTCGACCGCGACGACCTGCGCGACGGCGGCGCCCAGCACTTCGTCGACTGCATCCGCGAGACCCGCGCCGCCGCGCCCGGCATCCGGATCGAGATCCTGACCCCGGACTTCCGCGGCAAGGGCCGGATGGAGCGCGCGCTGGACATCCTGGCGGCGGCGCCGCCGGACGTGTTCAACCACAACATCGAGACCGTGCCGGAGCTGTACCGCAACGTGCGCCCGGGCGCGGACTACCAGTGGTCGCTGACCCTGCTGCAGCAGTTCAAGGCCCGCCACCCGGGCATCCCCACCAAGTCCGGGATCATGCTGGGGCTGGGCGAGACCATGGCGCAGGTGCAGGCCACCCTGCGCGACCTGCGCGCGCACGACGTGGAGATGGTCACCATCGGCCAGTACCTGCAGCCCTCGCCGGCGCACCACCCGCTGCTGCGCTACTGGACCCCGGACGAGTTCAAGGCGCTGGAGGACTACGGCTACGCGCTGGGGTTCGGGCACGTCGCCTCCGGCCCGATGGTGCGCTCGAGCTACCACGCCGACCGCCAGGCCGCCGGGATCGCCTGACCCCGCGGGCGGTGCCATGCGCGCGCGGCGCCGCTGCGGCCGCGCGGCGCGATGTCCCGGAAGCCCCGCGCGATGCGCGGCGTTCACACTGGCGGCCACCGGTTGGCTACAGTGGACGATGCCGAATCCGCGAACTTCCGGCACTGTCCCGGGGTCGCATCCAGGCGCATCCTGTCGTCCGTAACGGCCCCACGCCGTGGAAGTCACCATGAAGACCCCCCGCACCCTGCTCGTCCTGTCCCTCGGCCTGGCCCTGGCCGCCCCGCTGGCGCTGCTGGCGCGCGGCGGCGACGGCCTGCTGGCCGGCCCCACGCCCGACCAGGCCGTCACCGCCCAGCAGGTCTACGGCCTGCTGTCGGACAGCCGCTACGCCTACCGCCCGCGGGCCCTGGACGACGCGCTGTCGCGCGAGATCCTGAAGCGCTACCTCGACGCGCTGGACCCGGGCAAGGCGTTCTTCACCGCCGCCGACGTGGCCGCCTTCGGCCGCTACGGCGACCGCCTGGACGACGCCATCAAGTCCGGCGACGTGGCCCCGGCCTGGGCGATCTTCTCGGTCTACCGCCAGCGCGCGAACGAGCGCCTGGCCTACGCCCGTGGCCTGCTGAAGGGCGGCTTCGACTTCAGCCGCGAGGAGCGCTACGCGTTCGACCGCGAGGACGCGCCGTGGGCGGCGGACAAGGCGGCGCTGGACACCCTGTGGCGGCAGTCGGTCAAGAACGACTGGCTGCGCCTGAAGTTGGCCGGCCAGCAGCCCGCCGAGATCCGCAAGACCCTGGACAAGCGCTACGCCAACACCCTGGAGAGCATCGGCGAGCTCAAGGGCGACGACGTCTTCCAGACCTTCATGAATGCCTACGCGGGCGCGATCGACCCGCACACGGACTACATGAACCCGCGCAGCGCGGAGAACTTCAACCTCAGCATCACCAACTCGCTGGAGGGCATCGGCGCGGTGCTGCAGCGTCAGGACGACGTGGTCCTGATCCGCGAGATCGTGCCCGGCGGCCCGGCCGCGCGCAGCGGCGCGCTGAAGTCCGGCGACCGCATCCTGGCGGTGGGCCAGGGCGGTTCCGGCGAGATGAAGGACGTGGTGGGCTGGCGGATCGACGACGTGGTCCAGCTGATCCGCGGCCCCGCCGACACCAAGGTGCGGCTGGACGTGCTCCCGGCCGAGGCGCCGCTGGACAGCAAGCCCTCGCGGCTGGTGCTGACCCGCGCCAAGGTGCGGCTGGAGGATGCCCGCGCCAAGGCCGAGACCATCACCGTGCCGGCGGCCGGCGGCCAGCCCGCGCGCCGGATCGGCGTGATCAAGCTGCCCGGCTTCTATCAGGACTTCGAGGCGCGCCGCCGCAACGAACGCGACTACGCCTCCGCCACCCGCGACGTGGCCAGGATGCTGGCGAAATTCCGCGCCCAGAAGATGGACGGCGTGGTGCTGGACCTGCGCAACAACGGCGGCGGCTCGCTGGACGAGGCGGTGCAGCTCACCGGCCTGTTCATCGACCAGGGCCCGGTGGTCCAGGTGCGCGAGGCCGGCGGCCGCGTGCAGGTCAACAGCGACCGCCAGGCCGGCGTGGCCTGGGACGGCCCGCTGGCGGTGCTGGTCAACCGCGGCTCGGCCTCGGCCTCGGAGATCGTGGCCGGCGCCATCCAGGACTACGGCCGCGGCCTGATCATCGGCGAGCCCACCTTCGGCAAGGGCACCGTGCAGACCATGGCCGACCTGGACCGCTGGCCGGCGAACGAGGAACCGCGCTTCGGCCAGGTCAAGCTGACCATCGCGCAGTTCTTCC
Source organism: uncultured Thermomonas sp. (assembly GCA_946480065.1). Next base: position 7,504 of record CAMLJA010000029.1, read on the forward strand.
GCCCCGGCGGCAGCAGCACCCAGAACAAGGGCGTGGTGCCCGACGTGGCGTTCCCGGCCAGCGTGGACGCCAGCGAGTTCGGCGAGAGCACCTACGACAACGCGCTGCCGTGGACCCGCATCGCCGCCGCGCCGCACGTGCAGTACGGCAACTTCGCGCCGCTGCTGGGCGCGCTGGACGCGCGCCACGACGCCCGCTCGGCCAAGGACGTGGAGTTCCAGTGGTGGGTGGAGGACGTGCGCAAGTTCCGCGAGGAGCAGGCGAAGAAGGCGGTGTCGCTGAACGAGGCGGAGCGCCGCGCCGAGCGCGACCGCTTCGACGCCCTGCGCCGCGAGCGCGCCGAGGCCCGCAAGCGCCTGGGCCTGGAGCGCGACCCGCTGCTGGACGGCCGCGCCGACGACGGCCTGACCGCCGACGAGCGCGACGTGGCCCAGGACGTGGCCCGCGAGGAGGCCGCGCGCAACGTGACCGACCCGCTGCTGCGCGAGTCCGCCTACATCCTGTCCGACGCCATCGGCTTGCTGGGCAAGGACGCCAAGCTGTCGGCGCAGGTGCTGCCCGAGGCCCGCACCGCCGGCCACTGGGTGGACTGAGCCCGCGCGCTTCGCCATCATCGTTCCAACGCGACGGGCGCCTTCGGGCGCCCGTCGTCCATCCTGCGCCCCCGGACCGCCGCCATGGCCCACGCCCCGCAAGTCCCCGCCGCCCGCGTCGCCCTGGCGCTGGCGGCCGTCTACGCCATCTGGGGCTCGACCTACCTGGCCATCCGGTTCGCGCTGGAAGGCGGCTGGCCGCCGTTCCTGCTCGGCGGCGTCCGCTTCCTGCTGGCCGGCGCGCTGATGTTCGGGGTGCTGCGCGCGCGCGGCGTGCCGGCGCCCACCGCGCCGCAGTGGCGCAACGCCGCGGTGATGGGCGCACTGCTGCTGCTGCTGGGCAACGGCATGGTCAATTTCGCCGAGAAGACGGTGTCCTCGGGGATCGCCGCGGTGGCGGTGGCCTCGGCGCCGCTGTGGATGGCGATCTTCGCGGCGCTGCGCGGCCAGCGCCCGGGGCGCGCCGAAGCGGTGGGGCTGGGGATCGGCTTCGTCGGCGTGCTGTGGCTCAACGCCGACGCCCAGCTGGGCGGGTCCAGGGCGGGCATGCTGGCCCTGCTGGTGGCCACCGTGGCGTGGTCGTTCGGCTCGATCTGGAGCCGCGGCCGCGACCTGCCGGCGCCGTTCATGACCGCGGCCGCGCAGATGCTGTGCGGCGGGGCGGCGATGATCGCGGTCGGGCTGGCCGCCGGCGAACGCCTGCACGCGCTGCCGGCGCCGGGCGGGCTGGCCGCGTTCGCCTACCTGGTGGTGTTCGGTTCGATCGTGGGGTTCTCGGCCTACATCTGGCTGCTGCACCACGTGCGCCCGGCGCTGGCCGGCAGCTACGCCTACGTCAATCCGGCGATCGCGGTGGCGCTGGGCGCGTGGCTGGCCGGCGAGCGCTTCGGCCCGCACCAGCTGCTGGCGATGGGCGTGATCCTGCTGGGCGTGGTCGCCATCACCCTGGCCCGCGGCCGGCGCGCGTCGCCCCCGCCCGAAGCGGAGCCGGCGGCGTGAGCGCGGCGATGCCCACCGACCGCCGCGGCGTGTGGATCGCGGTCGCCGCCTATGTCGCCTGGGGACTGATGCCGCTGTACTGGCACCTGCTGAAGGCCGTGCCGTCGATGCAGATCATGGCCCACCGGGTGGTCTGGAGCGCGCTGCTGGTCTGCGGCTGGCTGTTCTTCAAGTACGGGCGCGGCTGGCTGCGGGAAACCCTGTCGCGGCCGCATGCCGCGCCCCTGCTGGCGCTCAGTGGCGTGCTGATCGCGTTCAACTGGGGCCTGTACATCTGGGCGGTGAACGCCGGGCACGTGGTGGAATCCGCGCTGGGCTACTTCATCAACCCGCTATTCAGCGTGATGCTGGGCGTGCTGGTATTGAAGGAGCGCCTCAATCGCGTGCAGTGGCTGTCGGTCGCCATCGCCGCGGCCGGCGTGCTGTGGCTGACCATCAACTACGGCGATTTCCCGTGGATCGCGCTGGCGCTGGCCGCCTCGTTCGGCATCTATGGCCTGGTGCGCAAGCTGCTGGGGGCGCCGCCGGTGCGCGGGCTGGGCATCGAGAACCTGTACCTGCTGCTGCCGGCGCTGGCCTTCCTGGCCTGGGCGGAAGCGGCGGGACAGGGGCATCTGTTCGCCCATGGCGATGCGCCGGGCTGGGGTGCGGGCGTGGCCGGCCTGCTGGTGTTCGGCGGCGTGCTCACCGCGCTGCCGCTGATCGGCTTCGCCGCCGCGGTGCAGCGCATCCCGTATTCGCTGGTGGGCCTGCTGCAGTACATCTCGCCGACCCTGCAACTGCTGGTCGGCGTGCTGGTGCTGGGCGAACCCTTCGGCCGCGAGCGCGCGGTCGGTTTCGCCTTCATCTGGATCGCGCTGGCCCTGTATGCGGCCGACGGCCTGCTGCGCGCGCGGCGCAGCAGGCCGGTGCCGGCGTGACTCACGCGCTGCGCAGCGCCTCGGTCACCGGCAGCCGCGCCGCGCGCAGCGCCGGGAACAGGCCGCCGACCAGGCCGATGCCCAGCGCCCACTTCAGCCCGGTCCACGCAAGTCCGGGGCTGACCTTGAACTGGAACACCACCTGGCTGAAGTTCTGGCCCAGCGTGCTGACGGTATAGCCGTTGAACACCACCCAGGCGATGGCCGCGCCGAGCAGGCCGCCGAGCAGCGCCAGCAGCATGGTTTCCAGCATCACCGCGGTAACCACCGGCAGGCCGCGGAAGCCGAGTGCGCGCAGGGTGGCGATCTCGCGCGCGCGCCCCGCCACCGCCGCGTACATGCTGTTGAGCGCGCCGAACACCGCGCCGATCGCCATGATCGCGCCGATCACGGTGCCCAGGATCTTGATCAGCTTTGTCAGCCCCTCGGACTGCTTGCCGTAGTAGTTGCGAGTGGTGTCGACGTCGAGCTTCAGGCGCGGGTCGGCGGCGAGTGCGGCCTTGAGCTGCTTGAACCCGTTCTTGCCGTCCAGCTTCACCGTCACCGACTGGAAGGCATTGCGCTGGTAGGCCGGGCCGAGCACGTCGGCGTCGGTCCACAGCTCGGAGTCGTGCGAATCCCCGGCTTCGAACACGCCGACCACGGTCCACATCTGGTTGGCCAGCTTGAGCTGCTGTCCGACCGCGAGCCCGCGGAACTGCTGCTGCGCGCCCTTGCCAATCACGATCTCGCGCAGGCCCGGGTTGAACTTGCGGCCCTCGATGATCTTCAGCTGCGGGCGGATCGCCCAGCCGGCCGGGCCCACGCCGCGGAACTGCACGTTGGCGTCGGTGCCGTCGGCCTTGGTCGGCAGGTTGACCACCTGCGACAGCTCCGGGGAGGCCAGCGCCTTGCCGTCCGCGCCGCGGGCGATGCCGGGCAGGGACGAGATCAGCGGCGCCTGGTCGCGGGTGATGACCGAGTTGGTTTCCGCCTGCGAGCCGGCGCGCAGGATGATCGCGGTGCCGTCGTCGCCGGTGCGGTCGAGCGTGGCCTTGAAGCCTTCGCCCATCGCCAGCATCGCCACCAGCACGCCGACCACGCCGGCGATGCCGATCACGATGACGCTGGACGCGCCCCAGCGCTGCGGCAGGCCGGCAATCCCGATTTTGGTCGCCTCGCGCGCCAGCCGGCCGCTGCGGGTGGTCAGCAGCCACAACGCGATGGCCACCACCACGGCAAGCACGGCGAACCACGGCAGGATGATCCACACGCCCAGCAAGGCCACCAGCGCGAGCACGGTCAACAGGCCGGAAAAGAATCGTTTCATGGTGTTCTCCTTAGCGTCCGGCCAGCGCGTCGACGATGTTCAACCGCATCCCGCGGATCGCGGGCAGCAGCCCGACCAGCACCCCGATGCCGACCATCAGCGCCAGCCCCATGCCCCAGGTCTGCCCCAGCAGGCCGGGCAGCTGCACCAGCCCGCCGCTGGCGGCGCTGACCATCGGCACGATCGCCGCCGCCAGCACCAGTCCCAGCAACCCGCCCAGCACCACCAGCAGCACCGACTCGGCCAGCACCAGGCCCAGCACGCTGCGGTCGGAAAAGCCGATGGTCTTGAGCACCGCCAGCTCGGGAATGCGTTCGCGCACCGCCTGCGCCATGGTGTTGCCGGTCAGCAGCAGCAGGGTGAAGAACACCGCGCCCATGATCGCGGACACGATCAGGCCGATGTCGGCGAACTGCTTGGCGAAGCTCTGGTTGAACGCGGCCTCGCTCTGGGTCTTGGTCTCGTGGTCCGAGTTCTCGCTGAGCTTGTCGATGGCCTTGGCCACGCGGTCGGCGGCGTCGGCGTTGGCCGGTTCCACCACCCACCAGCCGACGCGGCCCTTCACGTAGTCGTTGGCCTCGTCGAAATACTTCCAGTGGAAGAACAACACGCGCTCCTGCGCCTTCTGCTTGGGATCGTCCACCTTGTAGATGCCGCGCAGGGTGAACTGCCAGTCGTTGCTTCCGCGGGTGGGGAAGATGGTGGCCTGCAGCGGGATGGTGTCGCCCACCTTCCAGCCGAACTGCCTGACCAGCGCTTCGCCGACGATGGCGCCGCGCTGGTCTGCCAGCCAGGCCTTCTTCTGCGCGTCCGGCAGCTTGAACTCGGGATACAG
>CAMLJA010000030.1 GCA_946480065.1 uncultured Thermomonas sp.
AGATCAGAGTGAGTGACTGGAGTTCAGACGTGTGCTCTTCCGATCTCCGCCGCCAGCACGCTGCCGTCGGCCACCATCCGCACCGCCGCCGCCACCTCGCCGTCCAGCGCGCGGTCGCGGTCCAGGAACGGGATGCGCGCGCGGATCGCCGCGTGCGCCGCGGCCACCGCCCGCCCCGGGCGGAACGCGTCGGCCGCGGCCAGCTCGGCGCGCAGGCCGTCGACCTCGGCCAGGAAGGCGTCGCGGTCGGGCGCACCCGGCAGCGGGCCGTTGTGGACCTTGGCGGCGAACGCCTCGGCATTCGTCCGACCCGCCAGTTCGCGCGCGGCGTTGATCATGTCGCGGCGCAGGTCCAGCGCCTGCGCGGCGGTGTACAGCTCCAGCCCCAGCACCTTGCCCAGGTCGGCGGCCATCGCCAGCACGTGGCGGGCCTCGTTGGCGCCCATCGACACGTGGTCCTCGGCATTGGCCGAGGTCGGGATGGAATACACCGAGGCCGGCATGGCGCGGCTGGCCAGGTCGTTGACGATGGCCGCGGCGGTGTACTGCACGATCATGTGGCCGGACTCGGTGCCGTCCTCGTTGCCGATCAGGAACGGCGGCAGCCCGTCGCTGGTGGCCGCGTCCACCAGCTTGTTGAGGCGGCGCTCGCTGATCGAGGCCAGCACCGGGATGGCGGCCTTCAGGTAGCCCATCGCCAGCGCCAGCGGCATGCCGTGGAAGTGGCCGGCGGAGATCACCTGCTCCTCGACGAACTCGGCCTGCTTGTCCGGGAACACCAGCGGGTTGTCGGTGACCGCGTTGAGCTCGATGTCGAGCACGCGCCTGGCCTGGTCCAGCGCGTCGCGCACCGCGCCGTGCACCTGCGGGATGCAGCGCAGCGAGTAGCTGTCCTGCGGCTGGTGCTTCTTGCCCCCGCGGAACGGGCGGAAGCGGCGGTAGAACTTCTCGCGGCCGTGGCGCTGGCCGAAAGGCACCCAGTCCCAGCCGATGTCGAAGGTCAGCGCGCGCGACTTTGCGGTCTCCCAGCTGGCGGGCAGCCACGGACGGAACCGCGGCACCAGGTGGTAGGCAATGTCGGCCAGGGTGGAACCCTCCAGCAGCCGCAGCAGCCGGGCCGCGGTCTCGACCTGGCCGGGGTGCGGGCGCAGCGCGTGCACGTCCGGCGCGAACGCGCCCAGGCGCCCGGCGAAGGCGTCCAGGGTCATCGCCGCGGCCAGGTCCGCGGTCTCCACCAGGTCCTCGAGCTGCTGCACCGCCAGCACGCCGGTCGCCAGCATCTGCGCGGTGCCGTTGTTCAGCGCCAGGCCTTCCTTGTAGGACAGCTCGACCGGCTGCAGGCCCTTGCGCGCCAGCGCCTCGGCGCCGGGCAGGCGCTGGCCGTCCACGAACGCCTCGCCGCCGCCCAGCAGGACGATGGCCAGGTGCGACAGCGGCGCCAGGTCGCCCGAGGCGCCCACCGAGCCCAGCTGCGGCACCACCGGCACGATCCCGGCGTTGAGCATCGCCGCCAGCGCCTGGACCGTCCGCACCCGGATGCCGGAGTGCCCGCGCAGCAGGGTGTTGATGCGGATGCACAGCATCGCCCGCACCACCTCTGGCGCGAACGGTTCGCCCACGCAGACTGCGTGGGTGACGATCAGGTTGCGCTGCAGCTCGATGTGCGGCGACATTCCGGACGCGGCGGCGCCCGGCAGTTCGTCGCGCAGCGGATGCGCGCCGAGCAGCTTGTCGGCGTTGCTGCCGAAGCCGGTGGACACGCCGTAGATCGGCTCTTCGCGGGCCACCTGCGCGGCCAGGAAGTCGGCCGCGCGGGCCACGCAGTCCAGCGCGCCCTCGTCCAGCGCCACCGCGGCGCCGCGCGCCACCGCCACCAGCTGCGCGCGGGTCAGCGAGCGGCCGTCCAGCCGGACCGCGCTCACGGCGCGATCTCCGCGGCGCCGTCACGCGCCCGCAGCAGGGCCTCGCCGAGCGCGGACTGCGCCACCTCGAACTGCTCGCCGCGGCGCAGGTCCTTCACCGCGACCACGCCGCGCGCGGCCTCGTCCCCGCCGCGCATCGCCACGAAGCGGATGCCCGCCTTGTCGGCGTACTGCAGCTGTTTCGCCAGCTTGCGCGGCTCCAGCTGGGTCTCCACGTTCAGGCCGGCCGCGCGCAGCGCCTGCGAGAGCGCCAGCGCCGCGTCCAGGCCGGCGTCGTCCAGCAGCGCCACCAGCACGTCGACCGAGCTGTCCGAGGTGGGCACCAGCCCCGCGTCCTTCAGTTGGAAGAACAGCCGTGTCAGGCCGATGGAGATGCCCACGCCCGGCAGCTTCGACCGGGTGTAGTGGCCGGCCAGGTTCTCGTAGCGGCCGCCCGAGCAGATCGAGCCGATCTGCGGGTAGGCGTCCAGCGTGGTCTCGTAGACCACGCCGGTGTAGTAGTCCAGGCCGCGCGCGATCGACAGGTTCAGCGCATAGCGCGACTCGTCCACGCCCAGCGCCTTCAGCTGCGACAGGATGGCGCGCAGTTCCGCGCGGCCTTCCTCGAACAGCGGCGTGCCCGCGCCCAGCGCGTCGAGCTTCCCCAGGGCGTCGTCGTGGCCGTTGGAGCGCACCTGCGAGAACGCCATCAGCCGGTCGATGACGTCGGCGGCCAGGCCGAAGCCCTCGCCCGCCAGCGTGGCGCGCACCGCATCGCTCCCGCGCTTGTCCAGCTTGTCCAGCTCGCGCAGCACCAGCAGCTGGGCGTCGCCGTCGATGCCCAGGCCCTCGAACCAGCCGCGCAGCAGCTTGCGGTGGTTGAGCTGGATGGTGAAGTCGCCGATGGCCAGGCGCCCGAACACCGCCGCGATCACCGCCGGGATCTCGGCGTCGAAGCGCGGGCTCAGCGCGTCCTTGCCGATCACGTCGATGTCGCACTGGTAGAACTCGCGGAAGCGCCCGCGCTGGGCGCGCTCGCCGCGGTACACGCGCTGCATCTGGTAGCGGCGGAACGGGAACGCGAGTTCGTGCTCGTGCTCGGCCACGTAGCGCGCCAGCGGCACGGTCAGGTCGAAGCGCAGCGCCAGCTCCGGCAGCCCATCGCGGCCCTTCTCCAGCGCGCCGGTGGACTGCACGAAATAGACCTGCCGCTCGGTCTCGCCGCCGGACTTGGTCAGCAGCACCTCGGACAGCTCCATCACCGGCGTTTCCACCGGCAGGAAGCCGAACTGCTCGAATGTGCGGCGGATCGTGTCCAGCATGCGCTGGAAGGCGACCTGGTCGCGGGGCAGCAGCTCCATGACCCCCGGCGGGGTGCGTGGCTTGATCAAGGCGGTAGGCTCCGGCACGGCAAGCCGCCAGTTTAACCGGCGCACCCGCATTCCGGCCCTCCCCCACTTGCCGCCGCGGCCCGCGCCCCCTAAAATGCGCGGCTCTGCCGTCGGGGTGTAGCTCAGCCTGGTAGAGCGCTACGTTCGGGACGTAGAAGTCGCAGGTTCGAATCCTGTCTCCCCGACCAATCGGTTCCAGCGAACGCCGCCTCCGGGCGGCGTTCTGCTTCCGGGGCTAGAGCGCGGCCCAGCGCGCGCGCAGCGCGTCCAGGCGCAGGTCCGCCGGACCGCCCGGCGAAGTGCGCGCCGCCAGCGAGCCTTCCGGCGTGCGGCCCTGCCCGGCGGCCCCGGCCGACTCGGCCGCGGCCTTGTAGGCGTCGCGGAACGGCACCCCGGCGATCGCCGCCTCCACCGCCACGTCGGTGGCGTACATGCCCGAATCGATCGCGGCCCGCAGGCGGTCCTCGCGCCAGTCCAGGTTGGCAAGCAGCGCCGGCAGCAGCTCCAGCGCGGCCAGGCCGCGGCCGAAGCCGTGCACGATCGCGCCCTTGGAGGCCTGCAGGTCGCGGTGGTAGCCGGACGGCAGCGACAGCAGCTGCTCGATTTCGGTGCGCGCCGCGGCCACGCTGGCGTGGGTGGCGCGCATCAGTTCGATCACGTCCGGGTTGCGCTTGTTCGGCATGATCGAACTGCCGGTGGTGTATTGCGCCGGCAGCGCCACGAAGCCGAACTCGGCGCTGGTGAACAGCGACAGGTCCCAGGCGATCCGGCGCAGGTCCAGGGTGGCGCTGCCCAGCGCTTCCAGCGCGGCCAGCTCGAACTTGCCGCGCGAGAGCTGCGCGTACGCCGGCGAGACCTGCATCCGCGCGAAGCCCAGCGCGCGCGTGGTGTGCCCGCGGTCCAGCCGCAGGTTGACGCCGTAGCCGGCGGCAGTGCCCAGCGGGTTGCAGTCCACCAGCGCCAGCGTGCCGGCGGCGCGCACCGCATCGTCGATGAAGGCCTCCGCCCAGCCCGCCCACCACAGCCCGGCCGAGGACACCACCGCGCGCTGGATGTGGGTGTAGCCGGGCATCGGCAGGTCCTGCTCCGCCTCGGCCCGGTCCAGCGCGACCTTGGCGATCTCGCGGGACAGCGCGGCCAGCCGCGCGAGCTTTTCCTTCAGCCACAGCCGCGTGGCCACCAGCACCTGGTCGTTGCGGCTGCGCCCGGTGTGGATCTTGCGGCCGGCATCGCCCAGGCGCTCGGTCAGGCGGGCCTCGATCGCGGAATGGCCGTCCTCGTAGCGCCCGTCCAGCACGAACGCACCGCTGCGGAAATCGTCGGCCAGCCTCGCCAGCTCGCGCTTGAGTCCGCCCAGCTCGTCCAGCGTGAGGATGCCGATGCGCTGCAGGCCCTCGGCATGCGCGGCGCTGGCGGCGATGTCGTGCAGGAAGAACTCGCGGTCCAGCAGCACGTCATCGCCGGCCAGGAAGGCCTGGATGCCGGCGTCGACCGCCACGCCGGGTTTCTGCCACAGCAAGTCGCTCATGCCGCCTCCGGAACCAGGGGAATGCCAGCCAGCTCGTCGAAGCCGAAGGCCAGGTTGAGGTTCTGCAGCGCCTGCGTCGCCGCGCCCTTCAGCAGGTTGTCCTCGGTCGCCACCACCACCAGCCGGCGGCCGTCGTCTGCCAGCGCGAAGCCGCCCAGCTCGACGTGGTGGGCATGTGCGATGCGGCTGACCCACGGCGGCGCGTCGCCCACCCGCACCAGCGGCTCGGCGGCGTAGCGATCGCGGTAGCGCGCCAGCACCTCCTCGCGCGCGAACGGCCGCGCCAGGTGCAGGTTGGCGGTGATGGTCAGCCCGCGGAAATGCGGCGCCACGTGGGGCATGAATTCGACCGGATGCCCGAGGTGGGCCGAGACCTCGCGCTCATGCACGTGCCCGGTCAGCGCATAGGGCATCAGGTTGTCGCGCAGGAGCGCGGGATCGTTCTTGTCGGACGGCGTGGTGCCGGCGCCGGAATAGCCGCTGACGCCGAAGCACTGCGCCGGGCCGTCCAGCGCGTCCAGCATCGGCGCCAGCGCCAGCTGCATCGCGGTGGCGTAGCAGCCGGGATTGCTGATGCGGCGCTGGCCGGCGTAGGTGGTGCGGGTCAACTCCGGCAGCCCGTAGTACCAGCCATCGTCGAAGCGGAAGTCCGCCGACAGGTCCAGCAGCACCGCGTCGGTGCCGGCATCGTCGAACTGCCGGGCGATGTGGCCGGCCTTGCCGTTGGGCAGCGCCAGCACCACCGCGTCCGCGCCCAGCTCCGGCAGCGCCTCGTAGGCCGGCGAGGTGTAGGCCAGCTCGCCGGCGTAGCCCGGGATGTGGTCGGCCACCGCCCGCCCCGCCAGCTCGCGCGACGTGACAAACGCCAGCTCGAATGCGGGATGGCCGGCGACCAGCCGCACCAGCTCCGCGCCGACGTGGCCGCGTGCGCCCACGATGCCGATGCGCAGCGTCTTCATGCAGGATCCTCAAGGGTGGCCGGCCGCTGCGCGCACAGCGCCACGTAGCGCTCGATGCGGTCGAAGCCGGCCGCGCCGTACCAGTACACCTTCCACTTCTCCTGCTTGATGCAGCCGTCGGATTCGGCGTCGTAGAACGCGTTGACCGGGTTGCCGTGGCGCGAACGCCAGAACAGCGCCGGGTTCTGCTCGCGCATCACCAGCCACACCGCGCGCCCCAGGCCCTCGCCCTGCGCCTCGTCCAGCACCGCGAACTTGTCGAGGTAGAGGCCCGCGTCCTCGCGGGTCAGGATCACCGCCGCGCGATAGTGCTCGCTGACGTAGGCGCGGTGCAGCTTCGTCGTCTCGAAATAATCGGGCAGCAGCTTGCGCCCGAACGCCGATTCGATCAGCCCGCGCAGCCGCTGCAGGTCGAAGTCCGTCCACGCCTCGCCCTGCAGCACGCGTTCGCCGCGGCGCACCAGCGTGCCCGAGCCGCGGTGGGTGAACAGCTCCTTGGCCAGCTCCGAGGGCCGGGTGATCGACACCGACGAGGCCTGCGGCAGCCCGTCCAGCAGGTCCTTGATCTGCTCGAGCTTCACCCGCATGCCGCCCTCGATCCAAGGCTGCTGCATCAGGTGGTCGTATTCGGTGGACAGGTTGATCGAGTCGATGACGTGGCCCTCGGCATCCAGCAACCCGCCCGTGCCGGTCAGGAACACGATCTTGTACGGCTGCAGCACCTGCACCAGTTCGTTGGCGGCGAAGTCGGCATTGACGTTGAGGATCTGCCCGCCGATGGTTTCCCCCAGCGAGGCGATCACCGGGATCGAGCCGGCCTGCAGGCTGGCCTGGATCGGCGCCAGGTCGACGCGCCGGACCTCGCCCACCAGGCCGTAGCGCTCGCGGTCGAGGTAGTCGGCCTCGAACACGCCGCTCACGATGCTGGTGGCGCGCGCGTCGCTCGCCTGCAGCGCCTCCACCAGCTTCAGGTTCTGCGCGTGGAACACGCGGCGGACGATGGCCAGCGCTTCCGGCGAGGTCACGCGCAGGCCGTCGATGGTCCGTTTCTCGATGCCGGCGGCGGCCAGTTCGGCGTCCAGCTGCGGACCGGCGCCGTGGATGACGATGGGCGTCAGGCCCACGTCCTGCAGGAACGCCAGCGAGGAGACCAGCGCGTCGAGGTCGTCGCGCAGCACCGCGCCGCCGACCTTGACCACGGCGAAGCGCGCCGCGTCCAGCTGCGAGAAGCGCTTCAGGTACTGGCTGATTTCCTTCGCGCTGCCCATGCTGGACAGCAGCCGCACGATGGTCTGGCGCGTCTGCGGATCGTGCACGGCGTGCGGGGAGAGGATCGGGGTCACGGGGGGTCAGGTTCCAAGGATGCGGGAGATGGAATCGGCGTAGCGCTGCAGCTGGTCCAGCGCCACCCATTCGCCGGCGGTATGCGCCTGGGCGATGTCGCCCGGGCCGTAGACGAAGGCGGTCAGGCCGGCCTGCGAGAACAGCGAGGCCTCGGTCCAGAAATCGACGGCGTTGCCGATCGGCAGGTCCAGCGCGTCGGCGAGGTCGCGCGCGGCCAGCCGGCGCTCCTCCGCGGTGGCGCCAGCATCCGAAAAGAAGGCGCCGGCGGGCAGCGAGGGCCCGCGGAAGGTCTCCTCGTAGCGCTCCAGCGCGCCGGGCGCGGCGCAGGTGCCGAAGCGGACGTGCAGCGCATCGACGTCGTGCGAGGGCAGCGGGCGGAAGCCGAAGCGGACCTCGGCGCTGGGCGCGATCACGTTGGCCTTGATGCCGCCCTCGACCTTGCCGATGTTGAAGCGCAGGCCGGTCAGGCCGCCGAAGCGCGCGTGGGCCTCGCCTTCGACCAGGTCCAGCGCATTCGCGCCCCAGCGCATCGCCTGGTGCAGCGCGTTGGCCTGCAGCGCGTTGGCGCCGGAGGCGTGGCCGGCCTCGCCCTTGAAGCGCAGCAGCACCGAGCTGATGCCGCGGTGCGCCAGCACCGCCTCGCAGCGGGTCGGCTCGGCGATGATCGCCTCGTCGAAGCCCCGGTCCTCGGCCAGGAACGCGGCGATGCAGCGCGGGTCGTTCGCCTCCTCGTCGCTGGAGAACAGGAACGCCGCATCGCCGGCGGTGGCCTGCGCCGCCGCCAGCAGGCCCGCCGCCGCGCCCTTGATGTCGCAGGCGCCCAGGCCGATCGCGCGGTCGTGCGTCACCCGCAGCCGCAGCGGGTCGGCGTCCCACGCCTCGGACGATGGCACCGTGTCCAGGTGCACGTTGAAGACGCGGCGCGGGGTGCCGCGCACGGCCAGCAGCGACACCGCGCCTTCGCCGTGGTCGACCACCTCGCAGCGGAAGCCCGGCAGCTGCGCGCGCAGGTAGTCGAAGATCCCGCCGGTGCCGATCCGGCGCGGCGGGTTGCGGGTGTCGAAGGAGACCAGCGCTTCGAGGTGGCGGAGAACATCTTCAAGCATGTAAGGGGTTCGCTCTTGCTCGTCATCCCCGCGAAGGCGGGCATCTTTTCGCAGACGTTGTGTCTGCGTATCCAGTTCTTGGCAGTGGGTTGAAAATCCGGACGCCGGATTCCCGCGTTCGCGGGAATGACAGCCTCAGCCGTTCACCTCGGCCCACAGCGTGCTGCTCATGCCGAACAGCTTGATGAAGCCCTCGGCCTCCTCCACGCCCCAGTCGGCCGACTGCGCGTAGGTCGCGCCCTTGGCGTTCAGCAGGTGCGGCGAGCGCACGGCCACGGCATCCACCCGGCCGCCGCTGGTGCGCAGCACCACCTCGCCGTTGACCATGCGCTGGCTGGAGGCGAGGAACGCTTCCAGGTCCGCCTTCAGCGGATCGTGGAAGAAGCCCTCGTAGACCAGTTCCACCCACTTGCGGGCGACGTCCGGCTTGAAGCGGTTCTGCTGCTTGGTCAGCACCGCTTCCTCCAGCGCGCGGTGTGCGGCCAGCAGCGCGGCCAGGCCCGGCGCCTCGAACACGATGCGGCCCTTCAGGCCGATGGTGGTATCGCCGGTGTACATGCCGCGGCCGACGCCGTACTGGGCGAACATGGTGTTGAGCCTGGCGAGGATCTTTTCGCCCGCCAGCGCCTGCCCGTCCAGCGCCACGGCCTCGCCATTGTCGAAGCGCAGCGTCACTTCCAGCGCTTCGGCCGGCCAGTGCTCGCGGCGCGCGCACCAGCCGCGCGCGCCCTCGCCCGGCGCTTCCCAGGCGTCGATCTCGCCGCCGGACATGGTCACGCCCAGCAGGTTCTCGTTGATCGTGTAGGCCTTCTGCTTGGCGCGCACGCCGAAGCCGCGCGCCTCCAGGTAGGCCTGCTCGTAGGCGCGGGTCTGGGTGTGCTGCTTCTGGATCTCGCGGATCGGCGCCACGATGCGGTAGTCGCCCTGCGCCTTCACGGCGAGGTCGAACCGCACCTGGTCATTGCCCATGCCGGTGCAGCCGTGGGCGATGGCATTGGTGCCCAGTTCGCGCGCACGCGCCAGACTGGCGTCCACGATCAGGTAGCGGTCGGAGACCAGCAGCGGGTACTGGCCCTGGTAGCCCTCGCCCGCCCACACGAAAGGCTTCACGAAGCCGGACCAGATCGCCGGGCCGCCGTCGACGGTGACGTGCGAGGCCACGCCCAGTTCGGCGGCGCGGGCCTCGATGGTGGCGCGCTCCTCGGCGTCCACGCCGCCGGTGTCGGCGAACACGGTGTGCACGTTCCAGCCCTGCTCCTTCAGGTAGGGCACGCAGAAGCTGGTGTCGAGGCCGCCGGAGAAGGCGAGGACGATGTCGCGGGAGTCGTTGGGGGCAGTCATGGGGAATGTCCGGGGAATACGGGAATGGGGAGCGCGCGGTTCAGCGCAGCAGCGCGGCCATCACCGCCTTCTGCACGTGCAGGCGGTTCTCGGCTTCGTCGATCGCGATGCAGCGCGGGGAATCCATCACCGCGTCGGTGGCCTTCACGTTGCGGCGCAGCGGCAGGCAGTGCGAGAACACGCCATCGTTGGTCAGCGCCATCTTGGCCTCGTCGACGATGAAGTGCTTGTACTGGTCGCGGATCGGCTTTTCCGGCTCCCAGTTGCCGAAGTACGGCAGCGCGCCCCAGCTCTTGGCATAGACCACGTCGGCACCGGCGTAGGCGCTCTCGATGTCGTGGCTGACCTGCAGCGAGCCGCCGCTCTCGGCCACGTTCTGCGCGGCCCAGCCCATGTAGCGCTCGTCCAGCACGTAGTCCGGGGTCGGGCACAGCAGGGTCACGTCCATGCCTAGCCGGGTGGCGATGGTCAGCGCCGAATTGGCGACCGCGGTGTTGAGCGGCTTCGGGTGGTAGGTCCAGGTCAGCACGTACTTCCTGCCGCGCAGGTCGGTGGTGCCGAAGTGCTCCTGCAGCGCCAGCGCATGGGCCAGCTCCTGGCAGGGATGGGTGATGGTCTCCATGTTGATCACCGGCACCGTGGAGTACCTGGCGAACGCCTTCAGCACCCGGTCCTCGCGGTCCACCGACCAGTCGACGAACTTCGGGAACGCGCGCACGCCGATCAGGTCCACGTAGCGCGCCAGCACCCGCGCCACCTCGGCGATGTGCTCCTCGGTATCGCCGTCCATGACCGTGCCGAGGTCGAACTCGATCGGCCACGCGTCCTTGCCCGGCTGCAGCACCACCGCGTGGCCGCCCAGCTGGAACGCGCCCAGCTCGAAGCTGGTGCGGGTGCGCATCGACGGGTTGAAGAACACCAGCGCAATCGAGCGGCCCTTCATCGCGTCGCCCAGCTTGCTGCGCTTGAACGCCGCGGCCTGCGCCAGCAGGGCGTCCAGGTCGGGGCGGCTCCAGTCCTGGGTGTTGAGGAAGTGCTTCATCGGCGGTCGACTCGGTGGGGAATGGGGAACTGCGAGGCTGTTGCAAAGACCCAGAACGCAAAAACCCAGCCTGGGGGCTGGGTTCGGATGGTGAAGCGCGACGACGCGTCCGGATTACCCAGCGGGATGTGAGGGTTCCGGTCGGCGCGCGCGCGACGTCATGCCGGAGGCCATCCGGGCGGCGTCAGCGTGGCGCGTGGCGAGGTGCATGTGCATGAGGGCGCGGATGCTCGCATGTCCCCGGCGCGGGCGCAAGCGCCGGCTCAGCGCATCGGCTGCGGGGTGATGGACACCCGGATCCGCAGGCGGTTGCCGGGGTCGCGGTCCATCCGGGTGCGGTAGCGGCTGCCCTTGTAGACGTAGTCCACGTCGTAGGCGATGGGCCGGCGGTACTCGCGCGAGACCGGCACGATCCGGCAGTCGCTCGCGTCCTGTTCGCCCTGGCCGCCGAAGGCGTCCTTCACGACCCCCACCACCCGCGCCAGCCGGCCCTCGTCCTGTCCGTCGCCGCAGCGGCGCTCCATCCTGGTCGTGCGCAGGGTCTGGTAGACCGGCCGGGCGTCCAGCACCATGGCGTAGTCGTAGCGCACGTTCTCCTGCGGGATGGTCACCTCGCCGCCAACGTCCTGGGCGGACGCGGGCAGGCCGGCCGCAAGGGCCAGCAGGCAGGGCAGGACGCGGGGGGCGCTGCGGAACATGCGCCAAGTCTAGCGTCCGCGACCGCGACGGGATGAATCGCCGCTGTCGTCGCCGCGGCGCGGCCGGCCCCGCCGCTACAATGGGCATCCCCACGCACCCGTCGCCATGAGCCTGTCCCTCTACAACACCCTGTCCCGCCGGGCCGAAGCCTTCGCGCCGCAGGACCCGGCCGGCCCGACGATGTACCTGTGCGGGCCCACGGTCTACAACTACGTGCACATCGGCAACGCCCGCGGCCCGGTGGTGTTCGGGGTGCTGGCGGCGCTGCTGCGGCGCCGCTACGGCGGCCTGCGCTACGCCCGCAACATCACCGACGTGGACGACAAGATCAACGCGGCGGCCAGGGACCTCGGCACCCCGATTTCCACGATCACCGACAGGTACGCCGCCGCCTACCGCGAGGACATGGCCGCGCTGGGCGTCAGCGGCGACTTCGCCCCCGACATCGAGCCGGCGGCGACCGCGCACATGCCGCAGATGATCGCGATGATCGAGCGCCTGATCGCGGACGGCCACGCCTACGCCGCCGAGGGCCACGTGCTGTTCTCGGTGGCCAGCTTCCCCGGCTACGGCAAGCTGTCGCGCCGCGACACCGACGAGATGCTGGCCGGCGCGCGGGTCGAGGTGGCGCCCTACAAGCGCGATCCCGGCGACTTCGTGCTGTGGAAGCCCTCCACCGGCGACCTGCCGGGCTGGGACTCGCCCTGGGGCCGCGGCCGCCCCGGCTGGCACATCGAATGCTCGGCGATGGCCGAGGCCCACCTGGGCGAGACCATCGACATCCACGCCGGCGGCGTGGACCTGCAGTTCCCGCACCACGAGAA
>CAMLJA010000031.1 GCA_946480065.1 uncultured Thermomonas sp.
TGGTCCACCACGCCCGCGGCGAGGACCTGATCGAGGAGTCGCTGAAGTCGCTGGAATCGGAATTCGGCGAACGCTTCGTGCGCATCCACCGCAACTGCCTGGTGGCGCGCAACGAGATCGTCGAGCTGCGGCGCGCGGTGGACGGCCACACCCAGGCGGTGCTGCGGCACGGCGAGCATCCGCTGGAGGTCAGCCGGCGCTGCGTGGCGCAGCTGCGCGACACCTTGCGGCACCTGTAGGACCGCCCTCTCCGCAATCGCTCCACCCGGCGGTTCCCCCGGGGCGCACCGCCGCCGCGGGCGGGGAACTGCCCGATAATGCGCGCATGACCGTCCTGCGCATCGCCACCCGCAAGAGCCCGCTCGCCCTCTGGCAGACCGAACACGTGGCCGACCGATTGCGCGCGGCGCACCCCGGCCTGCAGGTCGAACTGGTGCCGCTCAGCACGCGCGGCGACGAGATCCTCGACCGCTCGCTGGCGGCGATCGGCGGCAAGGGCCTGTTCCTCAAGGAACTCGAAGTCGCGATGCAGCGCGGCGACGCCGACTGCGCGGTGCACTCGCTCAAGGACGTGCCGATGACGCTGGAGCCCGGCTTCGCCGTGACGGCGATCCTGGCCCGCGCCGACCACGCCGATGCCTTCGTCAGCAACCGGTTCGACGGCATCGACGCGCTGCCGCGGGGCGCGCGCGTGGGCACCTCCTCGCTGCGGCGGCAGGCGCAGCTGCGGGCGCTGCGCCCGGACCTGGAATTGCTCGACCTGCGCGGCAACGTCAACACCCGGCTGGGCAAGCTCGACGCCGGCGACTACGACGCCATCGTGCTGGCCTGCGCCGGCCTGCAGCGGCTGGGCTTCGACGCGCGCATCCGCGCGCGGCTGGACGCGCCGGCCTGGCTGCCGGCGCCGGCGCAGGGCGCCATCGCGATCGAGTGCCGCGACGACGATCCGGGCGCGGCGGCGCTGTGCGCCGCGCTGGACGACGCCCCCACCCGCGCCTGCGTGGCCGCCGAGCGGGCGATGAACCGCGCCCTCGACGGCAGCTGCCACGTGCCGGTGGCGGCACTGGCGCGCCTGCACGATGGCGTGCTCGCGCTGCAGGGGCTGGTCGGCGCGGCGGCCGACGGCCGCTGCGTGCGCGCGGCGGCGGAAGGCCCGGCAGACGCCCCGGCCGCGCTCGGCCAGGCGGTGGCCGAACGGCTGCTGGCGCAGGGCGCGCGCGCGCTGATCGACGCCGGCTGAGCGGCGCGCGCGACTCAGAACACGTAGCGCAAATTGAGGGTGGCGTCGGTCCGGTTGCGGCCGGGAGCCTCGCTGTCGCGGCGCAGCTCCACCCCGGAGCTCAGGGTCAGGTCCGGCTGCAGGGCCACCTTCACCAGCAGGCTGTTGCGCAGGTAGGTGCCCTGCTGGCCGGTCTCGATCCGGGTCACCTGCGACAGGCGGACGCGCGGCCCCAGCGGCTGCCGCCACTCCACTGCGCCGCGCAGCACCGGGCCGATGCCGGCGGTGCCGTCGTCGGCATACGGCTGCAGGCGGAAACCGGGGGCGACCTCCAGCACCAGGCTGGCCTGGTCCTGCTGGAGCGCCTGCAGGCCATATTGCAGGCCGAGGCGGGCGTTGCTGCCCTGCGGCTGCATCCAGTCGCGCCGGCGCGCGTCGGCCAGCCGCAGGCGGGCGTCGCCGCCGGGCAGGTCGCGGCCGTCGATCCGGCGCTGGCCGCGCGGGATGTCCGCCATCGCCTCCACCCGCCATTCGCCCAGCAGGCAGCGCTGCGGCCGGCAGCGCGGCGGCGCGAGCACCCGCCGCGCCACCACCGGTTCGGGCAGTGCGACGGGCGCCTGGTCGATGACGGTCGGCGGCGCGATGAACGCCAGCCAGAGCAGCGGCAGCATGGGAACGGTCGTGGCGGAAACAGCGGTCCGATTCTAGCGCGGGGCCCGGCGGGGCTCAGTAGTACAGCGTGACCACGTGCCGGGCCTCGGCGAAGAACAGCCAGCGCTCCACCACCGCGCCCGCCAGCGCGCAGGCGGCGCCCAGCGGCAGCGCCCAGGCGGGCGTCCCCGGGCGTGCGGCCGCCAGCGCCAGCAGCGCCAGCGGCGCCAGCGCGAACAGGACCAGCGCCGCCGCGCGCAGCGCGCGCGCGTGCCGCCGCGCCACCGCGAACGCCATCTCGCGGGTGATGTAGTTGGCTTCGGTGTGCGGCCGCTCGAACACCGCCGCGGTGCGCGCGGGCAGGCCGATCGCGTCGCCGCGCGCCAGCGGCAGGCCGGCGTGGTCGATGTCGCGCCAGTAGCGCCACTTCAGCAGCGCCAGCAGCGCCGGGCCCGCCGCCAGCGCGGCCAGCGTCGCGGCGGAGGGCGGCTGGCGGTGCAGCGCGGCCAGCAGCCAGCCGCCGGTGGCCAGGGCGAACAGCAGGTAGACCGCCGGCACCAGCCGGTGGCGCCAGGCCGGCACCGGCTTGAGCGAGGCGTAGATCATCGCGGTGCAGGCCACCGTGGCCAGCGCCAGCAGCGCCAGCAGCGCGGCGACCGCCGCCCCGGCCGCACTGGCCGCCACCGCCGCGCCGGCGGCGTCCGGCGCCAGCATCCCGGGCAACAGGCCCAGCGCGAAGGCCAGCGCCACCGGCACCACCGCCACCGCCAGCACGCCCTCGCGCGACAGCCACGAGGTCCGCCACTGCGAGAACGCGCGCCAGGCCCGCGCCGGCTTGCCCAGGTGCAGCAGCGAGCTGAGCAGGCCCACGGTGGACAGCAGCAGGCCCAGCGCGGTCGCCCACAGCAGCGCGCGCGGCGCGGCGCCCGCGCGCAGCGACAGCAGCGCGGCCCAGGCCAGCAGGCCGTAGCCGGCGCCCGACAGG
Source organism: uncultured Thermomonas sp. (assembly GCA_946480065.1). The sequence goes on from CAMLJA010000031.1 coordinate 2,856, forward strand.
GTGGTGAAGACGATGACCGAGAACGCGGGGTTCATTCGGCGCCCGCCTGCGCGACAGCGGCGCGCGCCGGGCCGCGCCTGGCATGGCCGCGCGCGAGCCTGGCGAGTGCGGTACGGCGCATGCCTATTCGACCACCACCGCGGTGCCCGAGCAGGACACCATCAGCATCGAGCCGCCGTCCTGGATCTGGATGGTCTCGTAGTCCATGTCCACGCCCACCACCGCGTTGGCGCCGCGCTCGCGGGCGGCGGCCAGCATGTCCTCCAGCGCCTCGGTCTTGGCCGCGCGCAGCACCTTCTCGTAGCTGCCGCTGCGGCCGCCGACCAGGTCGCGCAGGCCGGCGAACAGATCGCGGAACATGTTCGCGCCGAGGATGGCGTCGCCGCCGACCAGGCCCTTGTAGGCGACGATGCGCCGGCCTTCGAAGCCGGACGTGGTGGTGATCAGGATCTCGTTCTCGCTGGCCATGGCGGTGTCCTTCAGCGTTTGAGGAGGCGGTGCAGCCAGCGCGCGGCCAGGCTGCCGGAATCGGCGGGACCGGCGCCATCGTCCGCCGGCGCCGCGTCGCCGGCGCGGCGCGGGCGCGGCGGCAGGTAGCGGTTGACCGGCGCATAGCCGAGCTCGGGCATCAGCGCCACGCCGCCGCGTTCGGCGACCAGCTTCGACACCTCGGAGCCGGGATCGCCCAGGTCGCCGAAGTGCCGCGCCCGCGTCGGGCAGGCCTGCACGCAGGCGGGCTGGCGGTCCGCCTCGTCCAGCTTGTCGTTGTAGATGCGGTCCACGCACAGCGTGCATTTCTTCATCACGCCCTCGACCTCGCTGTACTCGCGGGCGCCGTACGGGCAGGCCCACGAACACAGCTTGCAGCCGATGCACTTGTCCTCGTCGACCAGCACGATGCCGTCCTCGGCGCGCTTGTAGCTGGCGCCGGTGGGGCACACGGTGACGCAGGCCGGGGTCTCGCAATGCAGGCAGCTGCGCGGGAAGTGCAGGGTCTGGGCCGGCTGCGCCGTCGCCGGCTCGGGCGCGAGTTCGTAGCTGTGCACGCGGTTGAACCACACGCCCTGCGGCGCCTTGCCGTAGGGGCGCTCGTCGGTCAGCGGCCCGGCGATGCCGCCGGCGTTCCATTCCTTGCAGCTGGTCGCGCAGGCGTGGCAGCCCACGCAGGTGTCGAGGTCGATCACCAGCCCGAGCTTCTTCTTCGACGGCGGCGGCAGCGCGGTCATGCGCCTTCCCCGCGGCGGCCGTGCGCGCGCTCGCGCATGCGGGCGCCGTAGCGCAGCGGGCGTTCGTCCGCCTCGGCGAAGCCCAGCGGCGCGAACTGCGGCGCGCTTTCGCCGCCCCGGGCGTCGCTCCGGCGGATCGCCACCCGCAGGTCGAACCACGCCGCCTGGCCGGTGACCGGGTCGGCGTTGGCGTAGTCGCCCTTCGGGGTGACGTCCGAGATCAGGTGGTTGAGCAGGAAGCCCTTCTCGCCCTCGGGCGCGTCCGCGGCCAGCCGCCACGCGCGCCTGCGCTTGCCGATGGCGTTCCAGGTCCACACCGTGTCCGGCTGCACGTTGGCGGCGAACTTCGCCTGCACGCGGATGGTGCCGTGGTGCGAGGTCACGTCGATCCAGTCCTCGTCGGCGATGCCGTGTCGCGCACCCGTGTCCGGATGCAGGTACAGGAAGTTGCGCGCGGCGATCTGCCGCAGCCACGCGTTCTGGCTGCCCCACGCGTGGTACATGAACATCGGCCGCTGGGTGACCGCGTTGAGCGGGAAGGCCGTGCGCGAGGTCTGGTCGTGCTCGAACGGCTCGTACCAGATCGGCAGCGGGTCGAAGTAGGTGGCCACGCGCTCCCGGTGTTCGGTCGGCGGCTGCAGCGCGCCGTGGCCCTGCGCGGCCAGCCGGAATTTCTGCAGGGTTTCCGAATACAGCTGCAGCACGATCGGCGCCTCGTCGGGCACGAAGCCGAAGCGCCGCGCCCACCGCAGGTAGTCGCGGTTGGCCATCTTGTAGTAGCGGCCCGATTCCGGGACCGGCGCATGCCAGAAGCCGCCGTGCTCGATGTAGCGCTGCAGCTGGTCCGGGTTCGGCGCGCCCTTGCCTTCCTGCGTCCCGTCCTCGCCGCGCCAGCCGGCCAGCAGGCCAACGCCGGGCGCGCGCTCGTGGCGGACGATGTAGTCCGCGTAGTCGCGGTACTGGGGCGATCCGTCGGCGTGCACCAGCCCGGGCAGGCCCAGGCGCGCACCCAGCTCGATCAGCACCGACTGGAAGCCGCGCACGTCGCGCGGCGATCCGTCCTGCGCCGGTTGCGTCGCCGGGTCGAAGACCGGGCGGCGGATGGCGTCGCTGGCGGCGTCGGCGTCGCTGATCGGGCGGTCGAGCAGGCTGATCGCGTCGAAGCGCTCCAGGTAGGTGGTGTCGGGCAGCACCAGGTCGGCGTAGGCCACCATCTCCGAGGCGTAGGCGTCGGAATAGATGATGCGCGGGATGCGGTATTCGCCGGCTTCGTCCTTGTCGGTCAGCCACTGCATGGTCTCGCCGGTGTTCATCGCCGAGTTCCAGCTCATGTTGGCCATGAACATCAGCAGGGTGTCGATCCGGTACGGATCGCCGGCCCAGGCGTTGCGGATCACGGTGTGCATCATCCCGTGGGCGGACAGCGGATACGCCCACGAGTAGGCGTGGTCGATGCGGCGCGGCTGGCCGGCCTCGTCCACGACCAGGTCTTCCGGTCCGTGCACGAAGCCCAGCGGCCCGGCGTCCAGCGTGCCGTCGGCCCTGCGCGCCTTGCCCGGCCGGTTCGCCGGCGGGATCGGCTTGGGGAACGGCGGCTGGTAGCGGAACGAGCCGGGCGCATCCACCGCGCCCAGCAGCAGCTGCAGCAGGTGCAGCGCGCGGCAGGTGTGGAAGCCGTTGCTGTGCGCGCTGATCCCGCGCATCGCGTGCATCGACACCGGCCGGCCTTCCATCGTCGCGTGCTCGCTGCCCCAGCTGTCGGTCCAGGCGATGGGCAACGACAGCTTCGAGTCGAAGGCCGCTTCGGCGAGCTCGCGCGCGATGCGGCGGATGGTGCCGGCGGGGATGCCGCAGCGGTCGCCGACGGCATCGGGCGAATACTGGGGATCGAGGTAGCGGTCGGCGATCAGCTGGAACACCGGGCGCGCGCGGCGACCGTCGGCGAGCGCGTAGGTGCCGACCACGGCGGGCGCGATGTCGATGGCGCCGGCATCGCCTGCGGCCTGCGCCTGCGCGTCCCAGCACAACGCGCGCCCGTCGGCGTCGCGCGCGAACAGCCCGTCGTCGGCGCCGCCCGGGTTGTCGACCACCAGCCAGTGCGCGTTGGCGTAGCGGACCAGGTAGTCCAGGTCGATCCGGTCCGTGCGCAGCAGCTCGTGCACCAGCGCGAACGCGAACAGGCCGTCGGTGCCGGGGCGGATCCCGATCCACTCGTCGGCGATCGCGCCGTAGCCGCTGCGCACCGGGTTGACCGCGACGATCTTGGCGCCGCGCGCCTTCAGCCTGCCCAGGCCCAGCTTGATCGGGTTGCTGTCATGGTCCTCGGCCACGCCCCACAGCATGAGGTAGCGGGTGTGCTCCCAGTCCGGCTCGCCGAACTCCCAGAAGCTGCCGCCGACCGAGTACAGGCCGCCGGCGGCCATGTTCACCGAGCAGAAGCCGCCGTGCGCGGCGTAGTTGATGGTGCCGAACTGCTGCGCCCACCAGCCGGTCAGCGCCTGGCTCTGGTCGCGGCCGGTGAAGAACGCCAGCTCGTCCGGGTTGCGCTCGCGGATCGGCTTCAGCCAGGAAGTGGCGATGTCCAGCGCCTCGTCCCACTCGATCTCGCGGAACTCGCCCGCCCCGCGTTCGCCCACCCGCAGCAGCGGCTTGCGCAGCCGCGCCGGCGAGTAGTGCTGCATGATCCCGCTGGCGCCCTTGGCGCACAGCACGCCCTGGTTGACGGGGTGGTCGCGGTTGCCCTGGATGTAGCGGACCTGCCCGTCCTTCAGCCACACCTTGATGCCGCAGCGGCAGGCGCACATGTAGCAGGTGGTCGACTTGACCTCGTCGCCGGGGGACGGCGACAGCGCGAGCGGGGGTTCGGTCATGCGCGCATTGTGCCTGCGCCCCGCCGGCAGGGCGATCCCGCTGCGGACCGCCGGTTCGGCGGCATAATCGGGGCATGGACCGTTACGAACGCATCATCGCCCTGCACCGCGTGCTGCAGGCCGCCCGCCGCCCGGTCACCGTGGCCCGGCTGATGGACGAACTGGGCTGCTCGCGCGCCACCGTGTACCGCGACCTGGCCTTCCTGCGCGACGGCCTGATGGCGCCGCTGGTGGGCGATGGCGAGGCCGGCTTCAGCTACGACCGCGACGAGGCCGGGCGCTTCGAACTACCGGGCCTGTGGCTGAATTCGGAAGAGCTCCACGCGCTGCTGGCGGCGCAGCAGCTGCTGTCGCGCAGCAGCGGCGGGATGCTGTCCTCGGCCCTGGCGCCGCTGCAGCAGCGGGTGGAAAAGCTGCTGGACGCGCATTCCGGCGGCAAGACCTGGCCGGTGGAGCGGGTGCGGGTGATCCCGCACCGCGGGCGGCGGATGGACGAGCACGCGTTCCGGATCGTGGCCTCGGCGGTGCTGGAGCGCCGCAGCCTGGTATTCGACTACCGCGCGCGCTCCACCGACGAGCGCAGCCGCCGCACGGTCAGCCCGCAGCGGCTCACCCACTACCGCGACAACTGGTACGTGGACGCCTGGGACGAGGACCGCCAGGGCCTGCGCAGCTTCTCGATCGACCGCATCTCGGCCGCGCGGTTGGGCGACCCCGGCGCCCGCGACGTCGGCGAGGACGAGCTGAACGCGCACCTGGCCGGCAGCTACGGGATCTTCTCCGGCGCGCCCAAGGGCTGGGCCACCATCGTGTTCAGCGCCAAGGCGGCGCGCTGGGTGGCCGACGAGCACTGGCACTCGCAGCAGCAGGGCCGCTTCCTGCCCGACGGGCGCTACGAGCTCAAGGTGCCCTACTCGGTCCCGCGCGAGCTGCTGATGGACGTGCTGCACTACGGCGGCGACGCCGAGATCCTGGAGCCCAGGGTGCTGCGCGAGCAGATGCGGGCGATGCTGCAGCTGGCCATCGCGAACTACGACTGAGATGGCCGCTGACGCCCCCCTGATCGCCCCCGGCGAGGCCATGGCGCTGGTGCTGGGCGCCGGCGGCGCGCGCGGGCTAGCGCAGATCGGTGTGATCGAGGCGCTACAGGCGCGCGGCCTGCGGATCGTGGCGATCGCCGGCTCCTCCAGCGGCGCGCTGGTCGGCGGCGCCTGCGCTGCCGGCAAGCTGGGCGAGCTGCGCGACTGGATGGCCGGGACCAGCCGCAGCGCGATGCTGCGGCTGCTGGACCCCGGCTTCGGCCGGCCCGCGCTGTTCACCGGCAACCGGCTGGTGGAGGCCCTGCGCGAGGTGGTGGGCGCGCCGCGGATCGAGGACCTGCCGATCGACTTCACCGCGGTCGCGGTGGACCTGCTGCGCCAGCGCGAGGTATGGCTGCGCCGGGGCGACCTGTGGGACGCGGTGCGCGCCTCGTTCGCGATCCCCGGCGTGTTCACCCCGTTCGAACTGCACGGCCGCGAGCTGGTGGACGGCGGCCTGCTGGCGCCGCTGCCGATCACCGCCACCCGCCTGTCCGACGCCCACCGGCTGGTGGCAGTGGACATGCACGGCTGGCCGCGGGTGCCGGCCGGCCAGCCCGCGGAGGAGGATGGCGACGATGGCCGCTCCGCGCCCGGCGTGGTCGGCCGCTGGGTGGAGCGCCACTTCGGCGACGACGCCGACGGCGATGGCCGCCCCGACCACCGCTTCGGCCTGACCGAGGTGATGGCGCGCGCGCTGGACACCATGCAGGCGCAGATCGCGCGGGTGCAGCTGGCGCTGGACCCGCCGGAGCTGGTGATCCGGATCCCGCGCGACGCCTGCCAGTTCTACGAATTCTGGCGCGCGGCGGAGCTGGTGGAGATCGGCCGCGCCGAGGCGGAAAAGGCGCTGGACGCGGCCGGCTACTGAGCCCGCGGGCGGCCGCGTGGGCGCGGTCGCAGCCGCTGAGATGCGGCCGCGGCAGCCTGCCGGCATCCCCGATGGAGCCGCCGCCATGACCCACCGCGATCTCGATGCCCTGCTGCGCCAGCTGGTCGTGCTGGGCGCCCTCGCCGTGCTGCTGGTGCCCGCCGCCCGCGGCAGCAGCGCGTGGCTGGGCTGGCTGCCGCTGTGGCTGCTGGGCATGCCGCTGGCCGCGTGGTGGAGCCTGCGCCGGTTCCCGCTGCCGGCGCTGGCGGTCCGGCTGCCGCGCCGCCGCCGGGCCCAGGCCACCCGGCGGCCGTCGCGCCGCGTCCAGGCCGGCGCCGGGCCGCTCGCGCGCCGCGCCTGAGCCCCGGCGTGGCGGGGCCGCTGTGCTAGCGTTCCGGGCCTGACCGACGCCCGGAGCCCGCCCATGTCCCAGCTCTCCAACGCCTGCCTGGCCGCCGGCCTGGCGCTCTCCGCCGGCGCCGCCGCGCAGGCCCCCAACGACGACCCCTACGCCTGGCTGGAGGACGTCCAGGGCGACAAGGCGCTGGACTGGGTGAAGGCGCGCAACGCCAAGGCCGAGGCGGAGATCGCCGGCACCCCGGCGTTCAGGCAGCTGGAAGCGGACATCCGCGCCATCCTCGACTCCGAGGCCAAGATCCCCGCGGTCGAGAAGATCGGCGACTACTACTACAACTTCTGGAAGGACGGCCAGCACGAGCGCGGCGTCTGGCGCCGCACCACGCTGGCCGAATACCGCAAGCCGGAGCCGAAGTGGGAAACCGTGCTCGACCTGGACGCACTGAACGCGAAGGAAGGCACCAAGTGGGTCTGGCACGGCGCCGACTGTCTCAAGCCGAAGTACCAACGCTGCCTGATCGCGCTCTCGCCGGGCGGCTCCGATGCGGACGTGACCCGCGAGTTCGACCTCACCACCAAGCAGTTCGTGGAAGGCGGCTTCTTCCGTCCGCAAGCCAAGGGCGGGCTGTCGTGGATCGACGAGGACACGGTCTACGTGTTCACCGACTTCGGCCCCGGCACGCTGACCAGCTCCGGCTATCCCAACATCGTCAAGGAATGGAAGCGCGGCACGCCGCTGGCGTCGGCGAAGACCGTGTACGAAGGCAAGCCGGGCGACATGTACATCAGCGCCGGCCGCGACCACACACCAGGCTACCAGCGCGACTTCGTCAACCGCACCATCGCCTTCTACAACGACGAGCTGTACCTGCGTGGCGCGGATGGCAGCCTGAGCAAGGTCGACGCGCCGAACAGCGCGCAGAAGGGCGTGCACAAGGACTGGCTGGTGCTGGAGCTGCGCGAACCATATGAAGCCGGCGGCAAGACCTGGAAGCCGGGCTCGCTGATCGCCACGGATTTCAACGACTTCATGGCAGGCAAGCGCGACTTCACCGCGCTGTTCGAGCCGACCGACAACGCCGCGCTGGCCGGCTCCACCTGGACGAAGGACCACCTCGTCCTCAACGTGATGGAGGACGTCAAGAACCGCCTGGTCGTGCTCACGCCGGGCAAGGACGGCTGGGCGAAGTCGGCCTTCGTCGGCGCGCCGACCATCGGCACCATTGGCGTGGCCGCCGTGGATGCCGACGACAGCAACGCGGTGTGGTTGACCGCCACCGACTTCCTCAGCCCGACCACGCTGTCGATCGCCGAGATCGGCCAAAAGCCCGAAGTGCTGAAGTCCAACCCGGTGTTCTTCGACGGCAGCAAGGACGTGATCGAGCAGCACTTCGCCACCAGCAAGGACGGGACGAAGGTGCCGTACTTCCTGGTGCGCCCGAAGGACCTGGCGTTCGACGGCAAGGCGCCGACCCTGCTGTACGGCTACGGCGGCTTCGAGGTGTCGATGACGCCGGCCTATTCCGGCAGCATCGGCAAGGCCTGGCTGGAAAAGGGCGGCGTGTACGCGCTGGCCAACATCCGCGGCGGCGGCGAATACGGCCCGCGCTGGCACCAGGCCGCGCTCAAGGCCAACCGCCACAAGGCCTACGAGGATTTCGCGGCGATCGCCGACGACCTGGTGGCGCGCAAGATCACCTCACCGCAGCACCTGGGCACCATGGGTGGCAGCAACGGCGGCCTGCTGATGGGCAACATGCTGACCCAGTATCCGGAGAAGTTCGGCGCCATCGTGGTGCAGGTGCCGCTGCTGGACATGAAGCGCTACAGCCACCTGCTGGCGGGCGCCTCGTGGATGGCCGAATACGGCGACCCGGACACCAGCGATTGGGACTTCATCAAGACGTTCTCGCCCTACCACCTGTTCGACCCGGCCAAGACCTATCCGGCGACGCTGTTCACCACGTCCACCAAGGACGACCGCGTCCATCCCGGCCACGCCCGCAAGATGATGGCGAAGATGGAAGCCGCGGGTAAGGACGTGCGCTACTACGAGAACATCGAGGGCGGGCACGGCGGCGCGGCCAACAACGCCCAGGCGGCGCACATGAACGCGCTGGCCTACACCTTCCTGTGGAACCAGCTGACGAAGTGAGTGTTTGCCGTCATGCCCGCGAAGGCGGGCATCCAGCGTCTTCTGTCTTTGTGGCGACATCCATCAACGTCGCTGGATCCCCGCTTTCGCGGGGATGACGAGCAGAGCGTTGCAAACCACCCCGTGGAGCCCCATCCCATGAAGCCCCATGCCTTTCTTGCCGGCCTTTTCCTCATGAGCAGCCTCGCCTCCGCCCAGACCCCGCCCACCCCGCCCGATGCGGACAAGAAGCCGCACGTGGTGAAGGCGCCGTTCGGCGCCGAGCGCCAGGACGAGTACTACTGGCTGCGCGACGACAGCCGCAAGGACCCGGCGATGCTGGGCTACCTGCAGGCCGAGAACGCCTACGCCGACGCCGTGCTGGCGCCGACCAAGCCGGTGCAGGACAAGCTGTACGGGGAAATCGTCGCCCGCATCAAGCAGGACGACGCCAGCGTGCCCTACCGCGAGCGCGGGTACTGGTACTACGCGCGCTTCGAGACCGGCAAGGACTACCCGGTGCACGCGCGCCGCAAGGACGCGCCGGGGATCGATGCGCTGTCGATCCAGCAGGCCAATGCCGCCGGCGACTTCGCGGGCGAAGAAGTGCTGCTGGACGTCAACCAGCTGGCCGCCGGCAAGGACTACTACAGCGTCGGCGACTTCGAGGT
>CAMLJA010000032.1 GCA_946480065.1 uncultured Thermomonas sp.
AGCGCAGGCAGTTCGAGGCGCGCTCAAAAAAAAACGCTGACGCCGCCGCGGCCGGGGAAACCGGCGGCGCCATGAGCAGCGCCGACGAGCATCCGGAAGACATCGCCGTGACCGGCGACGGCGCGAGCTTCCCGCCCACCGCGACCATGTGCCACAAGTGCTCGACCAAGGCGCTCGTCCTGATGGACGGGTGCGCGACTTGCTTGAATTGTGGGTATAGCAAGTGCGGGTGATGGACCGGGCAGGGGATTGAAAATCCCCGTGTCGGGGGTTCGATCCCCTCCCCGGCCACCATTTGGTGGCACCGCGAAACGTAAGCCCCGCAAGGCCTAGAGCCATGTGGGGCTTTTCGTTTTCGGGCCATGGCAATGCGCAGTCGCGCAGCTTGGCGCGCGCTGTGGCCCGACTGTGGCCCGACGTGCGACACGGTGCGGTGCCTCCGCTGCTAACCTGACAACAGACCAGCGCCCGCTGGCCCGAAATTAGAGTCGTCCATGCGCCCGAAATCTGGTTTACCGAAACGCCGTGCCCTCCGCCGAATGCCCGAGTTCTCTCATGGTCTGCGCGAAGACCTAGCCTTCAAGGAGGCACACGCAAAGGCCGCGCCTTCCATTCCTGTCATGTCTATGTTCGCCGGTTGCGGCGGCATGGATCTTGGTTTCATCGGCGGCTTTCATTACGGCCCACGGCAATATGAAGTGCTGCCTTTCAAGATCACCCAAGCGGTTGATTTCGACCAGAAATCCATTGAGACCTATCGCCTAAACATTGGCGACCACGGGCTGGTGGGGGACCTAACCGAGTTGCCGGCGACTGACATGCCCTCCGCTCGCTTGTTGATTGGCGGTTTTCCCTGTCAGGACTTTTCGTCGTCCGGTCCAAAGACAGGTTTTGCCGGCGAGCGCGGCCAGCTTTACACCTGCATGGTCGATTACATGCGCACCCATAAGCCGGACATGGTAGTCGGGGAAAACGTCCCGCATCTCGCAACGCTGCACGGCGGCCAATACCTGAAAGCGATCATCCGTGACTGTGAGGCCGCCGGATACAACTTCGTCGTATGGGACTTGTTCGCGCCGGACTTCGGCCTCTCGCAAAGCCGGCGCCGTCTCTTTTTGGTCGGCGTCCGAAAAGACCTTGGATATCCGCCGCTACCGCCCAAGGCGACACACGCTCGCCGCCACATTCCAATTGACGAGGCGTTGGCGGACCTGGAGGACGTCACTGACGAGTCGGTGACGAACCAGAGTCAGTACTTCGTCGCGACCCGTGCGACGGCGGGCGGTGGACAAGGCGACCACACTAACCAACGTGGAAAGCTCGCCTACTGCATCCGAGCCAATGCCAAAGCGAGAATTCAGTTTCACTATTCGCTAGACCGCCGCCTGACGGTGCGCGAGTGCGCCCGCTTGCAGTCCTTCCCGGACAACTTCGTCTTCCCTTTTTCCAGCATGACCAACATGTCGCAGATTGGGAATGCCGTACCGCCGATCCTGGCTCATGCAGTGGCGACTGTCGTTGCCGAACACATGGCAAAATTGGACCGGGGGGAACGCAATCTTATTGATCCCAATTCGGAAGTCATCCAAGATCGTATCGTGCCAGTGAAGAAACGGCAGCGATCTTTATTTGAACCCGAAGGGGAATCAGCTTGAGCGCATCGAGTGACGAGGTTTATCGCTATATCCTGCTGAATCCTTTGAAGGAGTGCTCGACGTACAAGCCGGCGTTTGGTTTGCAGAGCGCCGACGGAATCGATCTAGCCCAGTTCCGTACGCTGTATGGCGCCGACCCCCTGTACCACTGGGTAGGTCTCGATTCCGACTTGATGTACGCAGCTCACAAAGCAGCCGGAGGCATGACCTCAATTTACCGGCAACTTGGAATCGGTTGCGAACGTTTGCTTCGGCGCGTCGTACAAGACTGCTTGGCCCTCAACGAGGAACAAACGGCGTGGAGCTATCAGTACGACAAGGGCGATGGGGTGCAGGCGACGCACACTCTGGACCTCCATATCCGGGCGACAGACGTTTCTGATCCTGACGCGCGCCAGAGATTCTTGGCTTGGGTCCGGGCCGCTGCGGAAAGGATCGGAGTTCCGGCCGATCGGGCAGCCGCACTAGAAGGTGCGGCATTCGAGATTCGACAAGGTTACAAGAGCGCCGACTCCAAGCGACAAAACGCCGATCTACGCTTCGGGCTTCGAGCGTATGCGGACGCCAGCCTTTTACCTGTAATCGCCATCGTGTCAACGCAGGCTAGCGATACCGTCTGCAGACGCTATAGCGACGCTCGTCTCCTTGTGCTCCGAGGAACGTTGCAGGGTGTAGCCAGTACCTTCGTCTTCTATCGCGACGTCATCGGCTACGACTTGGCTGCATTTTTCGAGCGTAATGCAGCGGTCATACGCGAGGACTTTGAAAAGATCATTGCGCAACTATTGACCGCTACCGACCCCAGCTAAAAAAAGGTGTCAGGGACAAAGAAAAAAAGGGGTCAGAGTGGACTGCCCCGCATTCCACAGACAGGTAGTCAGGATACAGACCTGACGGTTTGGTAATCCCGCTCCGCCTGCATCGGCGCCCGGTAGCCCAGGGCCGAGTGCATGCGGATGCGGTTGTAGAACAATTCGACATATTCGAACACCGCCGTGCGTGCGGCGTCGCGGTTTTCGAACAGCTTGTCGCCCATCAGTTCCAGCTTGAGCGTGGCGAAGAAACTCTCGGGTTAAAGGGGTCAGAGAACATTTCCGTTGTCTACCTTTCGCCTTTGCGAAATCCGGGTTTGATTCGATTTTAGCCAAGGAAAGATGCATGCAGCAGTCGGGGTACTTCACCGTTCGAATGGAAACCGTGTGTGCCGCGCTGTTGGGCGGGGCCGCGCTTTTGGCTGGCGTGGCGCAGGCGGCAAAGCCGGAAGCGCCCAAGCAGGCACCGATGCTGCAACTCGACTTCAAGGCGATGGTGCAAGCCGACGGCACGGTGACCGACATCCAGCCCGATCCGGCCTTGCCGGCGGCGGTCCAGGCGTTGATCCGCCAGCGCGTGGCGACATGGCGGTACTCGCCGATGCAATGGCAGGGCAAGTCGCAACCGTCGCCGATCACGCAAACGATCAATGTGCAGGCGGTGCCGACGGAGCAAGGCGGGGTGGTCCTTCGCATCGCCGAAGTGTCCGGGCCGATGAGGAATATTGGGTCGGGAAAGCCCGCGGCGGGCATTCCGGTGCCGCCCAAATTTCCGGCTGAAGTCCAACGGCGCGGAATCAGTGCGGTCGTCGTCTATGCGGTGCTTTACGACGAAGCGGGCAAGCCCCGGCAGGTCGATCTGCTCTATCCGTCGGAACTCGATCGCGATTACAAGCGCCTGGATGAGGCGGCGCGGGACGCGATTGCCCAGTGGGTAATGCCGCATACGTTCGACGGCGCGCCGATTTCATGCCGTACCTACACGCCCATCACCTTCCACACGGACGGTGCAGGCGAACTGCCGCGCGTGCCGCCGGAAAGGATGGCGTCCTTCAACGGCTACGTTGACAGGTGCCCTACCACGTCGCTGGAAACGCCGGTCGCCGGTACGTTCCTCTGAAAAAGAAGGCGTCAGAAAAAAGGTGTCAGGGACCAAAAAGGGGTCGGACCAAAAAGCAAAAAGGGGTCAGAGAACATTTCCGTTTGAAATGCGGTCTGAGTCCTCGCGAGGAAAATTTGTCTGACCCCTTTTCGCTTCCTTTCGCTTGACTTGCTTGAATTGTGGGTACAGCAAGTGCGGGTGAGTTGCAGCCGAGGCTAGATTTGAAGAACGGGGCCACTCCAGAGAACATTTCTGGTTTGATACGCGCCGGGGAAGAGACGTCAGGGACAAGCTGGGGAGGATGCCGTGAAACCGATCATGATCGCGTGCCTGTTGGCGCTGTGCTGCGGCGCATGCGCAGTCGGGCCGGAACGTGGCCCCAGCGTGGCCGCCGGGCCGCTGCTGCTCCTCGATTTCAGCGTCCGCGTGGGACCGGATGGCGTCCCGGTCGACATCGTGCCGGCTTCGGACATGCCGGCGCCGCTGCAGGCGGCGGTACGCAAGCGCGTGGCCACCTGGCGCTACCGGCCCGGACGGTGGAAGGGGGCGGCGGTTTCCGGCACCGTCTATCAGCGCATCGTCGCGGAGGCGGACCCAACGGCGCCGGCAGGTACGGCATTGCGTATCAGGGAAATGGCCGCGCCGACCAGGCGGCTCGATCCCGGCGTGGCGAAGGATGCCGGGGGGATGCCGCCGCCCGACTATCCGGTCGACCTCCTGAGGCGGGGCGTCGGGGGCGTGCTGGTCTACGCGGTGCGCGCGGGCGCGGATGGACAGGCGCGGGATGTCGAGCGCGTGGATCCGGTCGCCCTGGACGCCGACCATGCCCGGCTCGATGCGGCCGCGCGGGATGCGATCGCGCGGTGGACGCTGACGCCGGTGGAGGTGGATGGCGTGCCGATCGACTGCCGGATGCTGGTGCCCATCGGGTTCTGGATCCAGGGGCAGTCCGCGGCGGGCGGGTTCGACGCGAACGCCTATCGGCAAGCCCATGACGATGTCTGCCCGGCCGCCCCGGTGTTGCAGACGGACGTGGTGGGCACCTTGTTGTGATCCCTCAAAAAGGGGTCAGAGAACATTTCCGTTGGAATTGCCCTGCCACCTGGGCGCTCCCGCGGGAAAAGTTCTCTGACCCCTTTTCGCTCGCCGCATTCCCATCGCAGTCCCGCTGACCTGGATCAAGGCGCCCGCGCCGTCCTTTGCCGACCATGGCGTCGACGATGGAGGGCTGGCCATGGGCAAGGCGGAGTTCGAGACGGGCGAGGCGCTGGACGAGCAGGTGGCCGAGGACGCGCGTCTGGTGGCGTGGCTGGTGGAAGGGACCCGCGATTACGAATGCGTGGGTGCGGAGGCCGCGGCGGAGTTCGGGCTGTGAGGGCGATTCCGGAACGGCGTCGGGACCACTGCTGAAACGCGCACGACAAGAGGCCCGCACAGGGCGGGCCTCTTGTGCTCATTACGCGGGCGAACTCAGGCCGCGGCGCGGCGACCGGCGTGGTTGCCCTCGGCGAACTCCTCCACGATCTTCCGGCAGAACGCCGGCAGGTCGTCAGGCTTGCGGCTGGAGACGATGCCGCGGTCGGTGACGACTTCGGCGTCCACCACCTCGGCGCCGGCGTTGCGCAGGTCGGTGCGCACGCTGGGCCAGGACGTCATCCTGCGGCCGCGGACCACGTCGGCTTCGATCATGGTCCAGGGGCCGTGGCAGATCACGCCGATCGGCTTGCCGCTGTTGGTGAAGTCGCGCACGAAGGCCACCGCGGCCTCGTCCATGCGCAGGGCGTCCGGGTTGGCCACGCCGCCGGGCAGCAGCAGGCCGTCGAAGTCGTCGATGCTGGCGTCCGCCACGCGGCCGTCCACCGGGAAGGTGTCGCCTTTCTTGTCGTGGTGCATGCCCTGGATCTGCCCGGTCTTGAGCGAGAGGATGCGGGTGGTGGCGCCGGCCGCTTCCACGGCGCGCTTCGGTTCGGTCAGTTCGACCTGCTCGAAGCCGTCGGTGGCGAGGATGGCGATGGTCTTGCCGCGCAGGGTGTCGGTCATGGGAACTCCTGGGTGGGGGATGGGAACGGCGCCACGCGCCGATGGCCCAGCGTGCCGCAGCGGGGGTAGGCGGGCGGTGACCATTGCGTTACGCGGCTGTTTGCATGATTGGCGGCGCGATGGCGCGGCGGGATCCGCAGGGACTGCAACCACCGCTCCCCGGGCCGTATCCACTGCCCGACACCAGGAGACCCCCATGCCCCAGCTCATCCGTCGTGGCCGCTGCGCCACCGTCCTCGTCGCCTTCCTGCTGGCCGCCGCGGCCATCCCCGCCGCCGCCCAGCAGGTAGGCGTAACGGCCCTGCCGGCAACGCCGCTGCTGGAGACCACCCGCGACGGGCAGGACCTGAACTTCGACCTGGTCTTCGACAATCCCGGCGACCAGGCCCTCACCCTGGTCGGGCTGGAGGCCACCTGGTACGACGCGCAGGGGCGGTTCCTCGGCCAGCGCCGGCTGGACCAGAACGGCAGCGACACCACCATGGGCATCCTCACCGTGCCCAACCGCACCCTGCCCGCGCGCGGGCGGCTGGTGGTGTTCAACCCCTTCCAGCATTTCCGTGCCCCGCTGTGGCTTGGCGACCTGCGCTACACCGCGGTGTTCACCACCGGGGCGGAAGACGCGCCGGAGCAGCGCGTCGAGCTGCGGCTGGCGCCCACCGCCTACGCGCCGCGCACGCGGCTGGTGCTGCCGGTGGCCGGGACCAGCTTCGTCCACGACGGCCACGACCTGGGCTCGCACCACCGGCGCCTGGACATCACCGGCGACATGACCACGCACTTCGGCATCACCGCCAACTTCACCCGCTACGCGCACGACTTCTGCGTGACCGACGACCAGGGCCGGCTGTTCCGCACCGACGGCGCCACCCCGGAGGACTGGTACGGCTTTGGCGCCCCGATCCTGGCCACCGGCGATGGCGTGGTGGTGGAGATGCACGACGGCATGGCCGACAACCGCAAGGGCGCGCCGCCGCCGTTCGACCGCGCCGAGGTGATGAAGAACCTCAAGCTGTTCCTGGGCAACTACGTGATCCTGGACCACGGCAACGGCGAGTTCAGCCTGTTCGCGCACCTCAGGCAGGGCAGCGTGCGGGTGAAGGCCGGGCAGCGGGTGGCGCGCGGCGCGCAGATCGGCGCGATGGGGATGTCGGGCGACGCCTTCCTCGTCCACCTGCATTACCAGCTGCAGGCCGGCGACGGCTTCAACAACGAGGGCCTGCCGGCGATCTTCGAGGGGGTGCAGTTCGCCACCGGCGACGGCTGGAGCGCGGCGCGGACCAGCGCGGTGGATTCCGGCGACATCGTGCGGAGCGCGCCCGCCGGCGGCCTGGAGTGAGCGGCCGGGCCGCGGCCCGCCGTGCCGGCCGCCGCGGCCGCTAGACTGGCGGCCCCTCCACCATCGAAGGACCGCCATGGCCCTCACCACCACCGCGTCCGGCCTGCAGTACGAGGACACACCGTCACCGGCACCGGCCCCGAGGCCCGGCCGGGCCACAACGTGACCGTGCATTACACCGGCTGGCTGTACCAGGACGGGCAGCAGGGCGCGAAGTTCGATTCCAGCAAGGACCGCGGCGAGCCCTTCATCTTCCCGCTGGGCGGCGGCATGGTCATCAAGGGCTGGGACGAAGGCGTGCAGGGCATGAAGGAAGGCGGCACCCGCACGCTGATCATCCCGCCGGGCCTGGGCTACGGCGCGCGCGGCGCGGGCGGGGTGATCCCGCCCAACGCCACGCTGAAGTTCGAGGTCGAACTGCTGGGCGCCTGACCCTCCGGCCGGCGCGTCAGCGGCCGCCGCGCGCCAGCCGCGCGCGGTTGCGCACCGCGGCCACCTTGGCCGGGCGCAGCGCGGCGTTGCCCACGCCCAGCCATAGCCCGGCGGCGTCCATCCAGGCGTCCAGCCAGCCGGCCGGCGTCCACGCCGCCGGGCGCACGGCCAGCTGCAGGGCCCGGTAGGGCAGCAGCGCCAGCTCGGCCCCGGCCGCCAGCAGGCCCTCGCCGGCGGCGCCGATCTTTTCCGATGCCATCCGCCGCGCCTCCGACTGGTGCCAGGTCGACAGCACGGGGGCGGGGTTGGAGAACGCCTGCATGCGCGCGGCGATCACGCTGGCCGAGGCGGCGCCGGTGGCTTGCAGCAGGGCCGAGGCGGTGCGGGCCTGGTGGCGGGAAGACATGCGCGGACTCCGGAACGGAAAGAAAGAGTCCGCACGGTGCGCGCCCGCGCATGAACGGGGCGGCAAGGCCGCCGCGCGCGCCGCAGCCGGCGTGGCAAGCGCGGGTTAGGTGACCTTCCGGTAGATCGTCAGGCCGAGGATGAAGAGCACCACGGCGATGGCGATGGCGGCGAAGAACAGGAACTTGGCGATCCCGATGAAGGCGCCGCCGATCCCGCCGAAGCCCAGTGCGCCCGCGATCAGCCCGATGACGGCGAAGATGATGGCCCACTTGATCATGGTCTTCCTCCTGGTAGGGATGGCCTTACGGTAACGGCCGGCGGGTGGGCGGCACGTGAGGCAGTCCAAGACTTCCGGCGCATGCCGCCGCGCCGGGCCGCGGCTAGACTCGGCCGCAACTTCCTCCCGAGCGAGACGACGATGCCGGCATTCCGCACCCTGCGCGCCGCCTGCTTGGCCACCCTGTTCGCGGCCGCCGCCGCGCAGGCCGACGAACCGCGGCTGCCGCCGGAGCAGGCGGCGCTGGTGTCGGCGATCTCCGCCGATTCGCTGCGCGGCAACCTGTCGTTCCTGGCCTCCGACGCGCTGGAAGGGCGCGGCACGCCCTCGCGCGGGCTGGACATCGCCGCCGAGTACATCGCGGCGCAGTTCCGCGCCGCCGGGCTGGAGCCGCTGGGCGACGACGGCTACTTCCAGACCGCCGACTGGCGCGAGATCGCCCCGGCGCGCGAGCGCGCCAAGTACGCCGACGCGCCGGCGCCGCTGACGGTGCGCAACGTGGTGGGCCTGCTGCGCGGCTCCGACCCCGAGCTGTCGAAGACCTACGTGCTGGTGACCGCGCACTACGACCACCTGGGCGTGCGCGAGGGCAAGGGCGACGACGCCATCTACAACGGCGCCAACGACGACGGCAGCGGCACGGTGTCGGTGATCGAACTGGCGCGGGCGTTCGCGGCGCAGAAGGCGCGCCCGAAGCGCAGCATCGTGTTCATGACCGTGTTCGGCGAGGAGCACGGCCTGGTGGGCTCGCGCTACTACGGCGCGCACCCGCTGGTGCCGGTGGCCGACACCGTGGCCGACATCAACCTGGAGCAAATCGGCCGCACCGACGACAGTGAAGGCCCGCAGGTGCGCGCCGCCGCGGTCACCGGCGCCGACTACTCCGACGTGGGCGACGTGCTGCGCCAGGCCGGCGAGCGCACCGGCATCCGCATCACCAGGCACCCGGTCAACAGCGACCGCTATTTCGCGTACAGCGACAACCAGGCACTGGCCGACCTCGGCGTGCCGTCCCACACCGTCAGCGTGGCCTACGAATTCCCGGACTACCACGGCGCCGCCGACACCTGGGACAAGATCGACTACGACAACATGGCCGCGATCGACCGCACCGTGGCGCTGGCGATCCTAGCCATCGCCAACGATCCGCAGGCGCCGCGCTGGAATGCCGCCAACCCGAACACCGGGAAGTACGTGGAGGCGGCGCGCAAGCTGCGTACCACCGCGACCGAGTAAGTCGCCGGGGGCGGACGGAGTGGGAACGCTGGCCGGCCCGCCGGATGGCGCGGTCGGCCGGGCGGCCGGCTACGCCTTGGTCTCCCCGCCGCCGGCCAGCGGCGGCAGCGCCGGGAACTGGGTGGTCATGCGGGCGCCGGGCATCATGCCCCAGCGGATCCCGATGCGGCGCAGCCGTGCCTCCACGTCCGCCCGCGCGTGCGGCGGCGTGGCGGCGATGATGGCGTCGTGGCGCTCGGCCCAGGCGCTGGCCAGCACGAACACGTCGGCGGCCTGCGCCTGCAGGCGGGGCATGTCCCGTTCCAGCGCGGCAAGCGCGGCTTCGAGCGTTGCGTCGACCGGCGGCAGGTGCTGGGCGAAGGTGTCCATGCGGTGGATGCCATCGGGGGGATGCGGGCTACGCTCCGCCAGCGCCGGTGGAGCCGGCGTGACGGGCCATCCGCGCGCGCAGCCGGCGTTCAGCGACCCGTCCTGGCCGCCGGCGGCAGCCGCTACAGTGCGGGCATGACCCGCCTGCGCCTGCTGCTGCCGCTGCTGCTCGCCTGCGCCCCCGCCGCGGGGGCGGGCCCGGACTGCCGCCAGGCGCTGCTGGAAACCCTGGGCTGGCGCTTCGAGCAGGCGCCGGTGGCGGCCCCCCAAGTGCTGGGCGGCCTGCCCTGCGAACGCGCCTCGCTGGCCGAGGCCCAGGCCGCGGGCGACCTGCGGGTGCGGCTGTCGCCGGGCCTGCCGGCCGCGCAGCGCGACGCGCTGCTGGCGCGGCTGCTGGACGACCCGGCCACCACCTGCGCGTTCGGCTTCCGGCTGGGCGCGGCCACCCGGCGCGCGGTGGAGGCGCTGGTGGCCAATCCGGGCTACCGCTTCACCGGGCTGCAGCTGGGTTGGATCGGCTTCGGCCCCGGCGGCGCCGCGCGCGACGGCTGGCGGCCGATCGCCGCGTTCGGCCGCGGCTACGTGCCGCGCGCCGGCAACTGGAACGCCATCCAGGCGTTCACCCGCGGCCGCGTGCGCAGCGAATGCGGCGTGGGTCGGCAGGTGGCGCAGTTCGCTGCGCAGGCGGAGTTGTTCGGGCCGGCGGGCTTCGACCGCGCGTTCGCCGCCGGGGAGATCGCCATCGGCACCTGGCACGTGCTCAACCGCAGCGGCGGGATCCTGCAGGGTGCGGCGGCGGGCGAGTTCACCCACGACGGGCTGGCGCGCGCGGCCTCCGCGCGCGGCCGCCAGGCGCTGGTGGGCGTGCCCGGCTTCCTCGAACACGTGTTCGCGCGGTCCACCCTGGACGACATCAACAACCAGGCGCAGAACTTCGTGGTCTACGACGTCGATGCCGCGGCGGCGGCGGCGCTGCGCGCGCACGGCGGCTTCGGCCACTACAACGCGCGCATGCGCGAGGCCTGGCGACTGTCGCTGGGGTTCCCGCGCGGCGGCCGGCGCTATTTCGAGCGCCTGCTGTGGGAGCGCGACCCGGGCCTGCGCGCGG
The DNA here is from genome assembly GCA_946480065.1 of uncultured Thermomonas sp. Next base: position 10,779 of record CAMLJA010000032.1, read on the forward strand.
CGGTGGCGCCGGCGCAGCGGGACGCGCTGGCGCGGCTGGACGCGCTGCTGGCCGATCCGTTCTTCACCGGCTTCCGGATCTACGTGCACCGCCAGGGCGTGCGCCCGGTGGGCTACCACGTGGCGCGCATGCTAGACCGCAACCCGCGCACGCCGTACGCGATCCAGTTCGCGCTGCACAACGTGCATACCACCCTGATGCGGCGCTGGTTCGACGACCGGCTGCGCCAGTGCGCGGCCGGCGCGCCGGGCTAGCGGCGGCCCAGGCCGTCCGCGCGGGCCCGCGCCGCGCGCTTCATTGCGCCGGCGCCAGGCGCCAGACCGCGTTGCCCACGTCGTCGGCCACCAGCAGGCTGCCGTCGGCCTGCACCGCGATGCCCACCGGGCGGCCGCGGGCGTTGCCGTCGGCGTCCAGGAAGCCGGTGAGCAGGTCGAGCATGGGGCCGGCCGGGCGCCCGCCTTCGAACGGCACGAACACCACCTTGTAGCCGGCCTGCGGCTTGCGGTTCCACGAGCCGTGCAGGCCGATCACCGCGCCGGCGCGGCCGCCGCTCCAGACGCCGCCCTGGCTGAAGGCCAGCCCCAGCGGCGCCACGTGGTTGCCGAGCGCGTAGTCCGGGCGCACGGCGCGCGCCACCAGCGCCGGGTCCTGCGGCTCCACCCGCGGATCCACGTGCTGGCCCCAGTAGCTGTAGGGCCAGCCGTAGAACGCGCCTTCGCGCACTTGGGTCAGGTAGTCGGGGACCAGGTCGTTGCCCAGCTCGTCGCGCTCGTTGACCACCGTCCACAGCGCGCCGGTGCCGGGCGCCCACGCCAGGCCCACCGGGTTGCGCAGGCCGGACGCGAACACGCGGGTGCGGCCGGTGGCGGGATCGAGCTCCAGCACGTTGGCGCGGTCGGCCTCCACCGCCATGCCGTTCTCGCCGGCGTTGCTGTTGCTGCCCACGCCCACGTACAGCCGGCGGCCGTCGGGGCTGGCCAGCAGGCTCTTGGTCCAGTGGTGGTTGAGTTCGTCGCCCTTGCCGGGCAGCGCCGCCACCGTGCGCGGGCGGGCGTCGATGCGCAGCTGCCCGGC
>CAMLJA010000033.1 GCA_946480065.1 uncultured Thermomonas sp.
GCGGTTGCAGCCGTGCTTGGTCTTGCCGAACACCAGCACCTGGTCGGTGTGGCGCCGGGCCAGGATCTGCACCAGCAGGTCGCGCTTGCGCGAGCCGTCGACCGGGTGCGCGCGGTGGGCGATGGTCTGGGCGATGGTGTTCTGCGCCGCCACCTGCACCTGCTGCGGATCGATCATGAACTCCAGCGCCAGCTGCTTGATGCGCGCCTCGAAGGTGGCCGAGAACAGCAGGGTCTGGCGCTGCTTGGGCAGGCGGTTGAGCACCCGCTTGATGGCCGGCAGGAAGCCCATGTCCAGCATGCGGTCGGCCTCGTCCAGCACCAGCACCTCGACCGCGTCGAGCTTCACGCTGCCGCGGTCGAGGTGGTCGATCAGGCGGCCCGGGCAGGCCACCAGCACGTCCACGCCGCGGCGCAGCTGCTCGACCTGCGGCTGCATGCCGACGCCGCCGAACAGGGTGGTCACGTTCAACCGCAGGTGGCGGCCGTAGGCCTTGAAGCTGTCGGCCACCTGCACCGCCAGCTCGCGGGTGGGCACCAGCACCAGCGCGCGCGGCTTGCGCGGGCCGGCCGGCGGGGTTTCCTTCGACAGCCGGTTGAGGACCGGCAGCGCGAACGCGGCGGTCTTGCCGGTGCCGGTCTGGGCGCCGCCCAGCACGTCGCGGCCCGAGAGCACCAGCGGGATGGCCTGCGCCTGGATCGGGGTGGGGGTGGTGTAGTCGTTGTCGGCGAGCGCGCGCAGCAAGGCAGGCGCAAGGCCAAGGGTATCGAACGTCATGGAGAACTCCGGTTACGGCGAACCATGCCCGCAGGCATGGGCGAACCCGAGCGTTTCCCTGGTACCGCGCACGAGTCGACGAATGGCACGGCGCCGGTCATCCGGGGCCGTGTCTGCGCGACGAAAGGCGTGTGGGGGGAAGCTGGCCGCGTGGGCGGCGGGCGTGACCGGGAAAACGATCAGCCGTGCGCAGAACCCGACCACTATACCCGAGTTGCGGGTTTCGCGCCTGCGCGGGCTCCCGCGGGCTTCCCCGCCGCCGCGCGGGCATGGCACCCTCTGCCCTCCGCGCCCCGATGGAAGCCCGATGAAGCCCGAATTCCGCGTCGCCCAACTGCTGCTGGCCAGCGTGTTCATCGTCGTCGGCGGCCACCGCCTGTGGCAGGCACTGCACGGCGTGGCGATCCCCAACGGCGCGCTGGTGCTGAGCGCGGTGGAATTCGTGCTGGGCCTGGCGCTGGCGACCGGCTGGCGGCTGCGGCTGGTGGCCGGCCTGGCCGCCGCGCTGGCGGTCGCCGATGCCCTGCTCAACCACCGCTTCTGGGCGCACGGCGGCATCGCCCGCGGCGACCTGGTGCCCTTCATGAAGGACGTGGGCCTGGTGGGCGGGCTGCTCCTGCTGTCGATGCTGGCCGGCGGCAAGCGCCGCTGAACCGCGCCGGGCGCGCCTACACCTCCAGCACGTCGCCCGCGCGCACCAGGTCCGCCCGGATCCCGTGGCGCTCGCCGATTTCCCCGGCCAGCGCCTCGCGCGCCTTGTCCTCGCCGTGCACCAGCGCCACCCGCGGCTTGGGCTCGAAGTGGCCGTACCACTCCAGCAACCCGCGCTGGTCGGCATGCGCCGACAGCCCGCCGACGGTGTGCACCTTCGCGCCCACCCGGTAGTCGCGGCCGTGGATCCGCACCCAGCGCGCGCCGTCCACCAGCCGCCGGCCCAGGGTGCCGGCGGCCTGGTAACCGACGAACACGACGTGGGTGCCGCGGCGGCCGATGTTGTGCTTGAGGTGGTGCAGGATGCGCCCGCCGTTGGCCATGCCGCTGCCGGCGACGATGATCCCGCCGCGGCCGACCCGGTTGATCGCCATCGATTCGTCGACGCTTTCGGTGATGCGCAGGTTGGGCAGGTGGAACGGGTCCGGCTTGTCGCGCCAGACCGCGCGGGCCTGCTCGTCGAACAGGTCGTGGTGGTGCCCGTAGACCTTGACCACCTTCCCCGCCATCGGGCTGTCCAGGAAGATCCGCCAGCGCCCCAGTCCCCAGTCGTCCCAGTGGCGGGCGAACCAGTACAGCAGCTCCTGCGAGCGGCCCACCGCGAACGCGGGGATCAGCACGTTGCCGCCGTCGCGCCAGGCGTCCTCGAGGATGCCGCCCAGCTCGCGGATGGTGTCGGCGCGCTCGCGGTGGTCGCGGTCGCCGTAGGTGGATTCCATCACCAGCAGATCGGCCTCGCGCACCGGCGCGGGATCGCGCAGGATCGGCGTGCCGCGCGGCCCCAGGTCGCCGGAGTAGACCAGCTTGCGGCCATCGGCCCACAGCTCGACGATCGCGGCGCCCAGGATGTGGCCGGCGTCGCGCAGGGCGACCTCCACGCCGGGCAGGATGGCCTCGCGGGTGTCGTAGGGCAGCATGCGGAGGTTGCCCAGGGCGGCGGTCACGTCCTCGCGCGTGTACAGCGGGGCCACCGCGGGCGCGCCCGGCGCGCGGCGGCGGTTCCGGCGCTCGGCGTCGCCTTCGGCCAGCGAGGCGGCGTCCATCAGCATGACCGGCAGCAGCTCGGCGGTCGCGCGCTGGGTCCAGACCGGGCCGCGGAAGCCGCGCCTGACCAGCAGCGGCAGCCGGCCGACGTGGTCGATGTGCGCGTGGCTGAGCACCAGCGCGTCGATCCCGGCGGGGTCGAACGGGAACGGTTCGGCGTTGGCCGCCTCCATCTCCTGGCTGCCCTGCTGCATCCCGCAGTCCAGCAGGATCCGGTGGCCGCCCGCCTCCAGCAGGTGCATCGAGCCGGTGACCTGCCCCGCCGCCCCATGGAAATGCACGCGCATGCGCCCGTCCCCTCGCCAGTCCGCTGCAGGGTACTCCAGCCGCGGGCGGCCGGCGGCCGCTCCCGGGCCTGGCGGGCGGTCCCGGCGCGTGCCGGCGGCCATGACCTGCGGCACCCGCAAAATGCCGCCGCAGGCGTTAGAGTCGCAGGCCCCCGGGGACGCGCCGCGCCGCCCGGCTTCCTCCATCCGCCATGCCGGAGCCGCATTCCGTGAAGAGCCCCAAGATCCTGCTGTTGTCCCTTGCCGTCGGCGCCGCGCTGGCCGGCTGCCAGAAACCCGCCGCCCAGGCCGACGCCACCGCCGGCGACGCCAAGCCCGCCACCGAACTCCCGCCGCTGGCCGCCTTCAACGTGGCCGACCTGGACACCAGCAAGAACGTCTGCGACAACCTCGCCGACTTCGTGAACAGCAAGTGGCTGGCCGCCAACCCGGTGCCCGGCGACAAGACCAGCTGGGGCAGCTTCGAGATGCTTGACGAGCGTTCGGAAGCCGCCAGCAAGGGCATCGCCGAGGCCGCCGCCGCCGACAAGGGCGCCACCGGCATCCAGAAGCTGGTCGGCGACCTCTACGCCACCGGCATGGACACCGCCAAGATCGAAGCCGCCGGCATCGCGCCGATCCAGCCGATGCTGGACCGCATCGATGCGCTCAAGACCCCGGCCGACGTCGCCCAGTACCTGCGCGACGAATTCGCCGCCGGCCGCGGCGAGGTCTTCAGCTTCGGCGCCGAGGCCGACTTCAAGAACTCCAGCCAGAAGATCGGCTACGCCTTCCAGGGCGGGCTGTCGCTGCCGGAGAAGGCCTACTACCTGGAGGACGGCCCGGACGGCAAGTACAAGGCCATCCGCGAGGCGTTCGTGAAGCACGTCTCGAAGCAGCTGCAGAACGCCGGCGTGGCCGCGGCCGACGCCGACAAGCAGGCCGCCGACGTGCTGGCGTTCGAAACCCGCCTGGCCAAGGCCTCGCTGTCGCCGATCGAGCTGCGCGACCCGAACAACCAGTACCACTACGTGGCCATGGCCGACGCCGACAAGGCCTCGCCCAACTTCCCGTGGTCGGCATTCTTCAAGGCCAACGGCGTGAGCGCGGACGGCTTCTCGCTGTCGCAGCCCAAGTTCTTCGCCGAGTTCGACAAGATGCTGGCCGACGTGCCGGTCGACCAGTGGCAGGCCTACCTGCGCATCAACGCCATCGACGGCATGGCGCCGTTCCTGGCCGACAAGTTCAACGACGAGCGCTTCGATTTCTACGCCCGCACCCTGCGCGGCCAGAAGGAGCAGAAGGCGCGCTGGAAGCGCGTGCTCGACACCGTGGAAGGCAGCGCCGGCGAGGCGCTGGGCCAGCTGTACGTGAAGCAGTACTTCCCGGCCGAGTCCAAGGCGCAGATGGAGACGCTGGTGCAGAACCTGCGCGAGGCGCTGAAGGCGCGCATCGACAAGCTGGACTGGATGAGCCCGGAGACCAAGGCCAAGGCCATGGAGAAGTGGGCCAGCTTCACCCCGAAGATCGGCTACCCGGACAAGTGGCGCATCTGGGACGGCCTGGCCACCGGCCGCGACGGCTACGTGCAGAACGTGATGGCCGCGGCCAAGTTCAACCACGACTGGGACATGGGCAAGATCGGCAAGCCGGTCGACCGCAGCGAGTGGGGCATGACCCCGCAGACGGTCAATGCCTACTACAACCCGCTGATGAACGAGATCGTGTTCCCGGCGGCCATCCTGCAGCCGCCGTTCTTCGATCCCAAGGCCGACCCGGCGCTGAACTACGGCGGCATCGGCGCGGTCATCGGCCACGAGATGCTGCACGGCTACGACGACCAGGGCAGCCAGTTCGACGCCAAGGGCAACTTCAACAACTGGTGGACCAAGGCCGACCGCGACGGCTTCGAGTCGCGCACCGCCAGGCTGGTCAAGCAGTTCGACGACTACGAGGCGATCGACGGCCTGCACGTGAAGGGCCAGCTGACCCTGGGCGAGAACATCGCCGACCTGGGCGGCCTGAACGTGGCGTGGGACGCCTACCAGAAGGCGCTGGCCGACGCCGGCAAGTCGGGCGAGGACAAGATCGACGGCTATACCGAGAACCAGCGCTTCTTCCTCAACTTCGCCACCGTCTGGCGCCGCAACTTCACCCCGGACGAGCTCAAGGTCCGGCTGAACACCGACCCGCACGCGCCGGCCAACTTCCGCGCGATCGGCGCGCCGAGCAACATGCCGGCGTTCGCCACCGCGTTCGGATGCAAGGCCGGCGACCCGATGGTGCGCGGCGCCGACAGCCAGGTCGCGATCTGGTAACCCGCGCCCCCGGGCGTGTCCGACGAAGGCCCGGCAACCCCGGGCCTTCGTCTTTTCCGCCCCCCGCGTTCATTGCCCCTGGCCGCGGCCGGGGGGAGAATACGCGGATGCCGAGCCCCGCCATCGACGCCACCCGCTATCCCCTGCTCTCCCGGATCGACGCCCCCGCCGACCTGCGGCGCCTGCCCGAGGGCGAGCTGCGCGCGGTGGCCGACGAGCTGCGCGCCTACCTGATCGAATCCGTGGGCAAGTCCGGCGGGCACTTCGGGGCCGGGCTGGGCGTGGTGGAGCTGACCACCGTGTTGCACTACCTGTACGACACCCCGGACGACCGGATCGTTTGGGACGTCGGCCACCAGAGCTACCCGCACAAGATCCTCACCGGCCGCCGCGACCGCATTGCCACGGTCAAGCAGAAGGACGGCGTGGCGCCGTTCCCGAAGCGCGAGGAATCCGAGTACGACACCTTCGGCGTCGGCCATTCCTCGACCTCGATCTCGGCCGCGCTGGGCATGGCCATCGCCAATGCCCGGGCGGGCAACGACCGCAAGGTCGTCGCGGTGATCGGCGACGGCGCGATGACCGCGGGCATGGCCTGGGAAGCGCTGGGCCACGCCGGCGGCATGGAGGACGAACCCGACCTGCTGGTGATCCTCAACGACAACCGGATGTCGATCAGCGAGGCGGTGGGCGGCCTGACCAAGATGCTCGGGCGCATGACCGGCAGCAAGACGCTGAACGCGCTGCGCGAGGGCGGCAAGAAGCTGCTCGGCGACAAGAACCGCCCCACCGCCAGGTTCGTGCGGCGCTGGGAGGAGCACTGGAAGGGCATGTTCGTGCCCTCCACCCTGTTCGAGGAAATGGGCTTCCACTACACCGGCCCGATCGACGGCCACGACGTGGACGCGCTGCTCGGGGTGATGAAGACGCTGAAGGGCCTGAAGGGCCCGCAGCTGCTGCACGTGATCACCACCAAGGGCAAGGGCTACGAACTGGCCGAGGGCGACCAGATCGGCTACCACGCGGTCGGCCCGTTCGACCCCGAGACCGGCGTGGTGCCCAAGCCCGGGGTGGCGAAGAAGCCCACCTACACCGACGTCTTCGGGGACTGGCTGTGCGACATGGCCGCAGCCGACCCGGCGCTGCTGGGCATCACCCCGGCGATGCGCGAAGGCTCCGGCCTGGTGCGCTTCAGCCAGGAATACCCCGACCGCTACTTCGACGTCGCCATCGCCGAGCAGCACGCGGTGACGCTGGCGGCCGGGATGGCCTGCGAAGGGGCCAAGCCCGTGGTCGCCATCTATTCCACCTTCCTGCAGCGCGGCTACGACCAGCTGGTGCACGACGTCGCCCTGCAGGACCTGGACGTGCTGTTCGCGATCGACCGCGGCGGCGTGGTCGGCCCGGACGGCGCCACCCACGCCGGCAACCTCGACCTCAGCTACCTGCGCTGCGTCCCGAACATGCTGGTGATGGCGCCCGCCGACGAGAACGAATGCCGGCAGATGCTCTCCACCGGCTTCCGCCACGTGGGCCCGGCGGCGGTGCGCTACCCGCGCGGCACCGGGCCCGGGGTGGCCGTGCAGCCCACCCTGGACACCCTGCCGATCGGCAAGGCGCAGCGGCGCCGGCAGGGGTCGCGCATCGCCCTGCTGGCGTTCGGCGCCATCGTCCCGGCGGCGGGCCAGGTGGGCGAAGACCTCGGCCTGACCGTGGTCAACATGCGCTTCGTCAAGCCGCTGGACCGCGCCCTCGTCCTCGAGCTGGCGAAGACCCACGACGGTTTCGTCACCCTGGAGGACAACGTGGTGGCGGGCGGCGCCGGCAGCGGCGTGGCCGAACTGCTGGCGGCCGAAGGCGTGGTCCTGCCGGTCCTGCACCTGGGCCTGCCGGATGCCTTCCAGCACCACGCCAGCCGCGAACAGCTGCTGGCCGAGGCCGGGCTGGACGCCGACGGCATCCGCGCTTCCGTGCTGCAGCGGTGGCCCGCCCTCGCCGGCGGCGTCCCCGCCCAGGCCGCAACGGGCTGAGGTCCTCGCCCGGACGGATCATTCGTCCGGGGCGAGCACCGTGTAGCCGCGCGCCCGCAGCCGCGCCAGGTAGCCGTCCGGTCCCAGCATCTCGCGCAGCGGCAGGGTGGCGAACGTCACCCGGTTGCGCGCCAGCGCGCCCTCCGCGGTGGCCATCCACTTGTCCTGCAGCCGCCGCTCGGCGTCGCCGAAGCCGAGCCGGCGGCCGATGCCGGCCTCCGACACCGCGGCCTTGCACGCCTCGTACTGGTCCGCGAAGGGCAGCTCCTGCAGGGCCAGGGTATCGCCGGTGGCCCAGGCGTTCGCGCGCGAGCGCATCGCGCCCAGGTCGCCCTCGATCCGGTCCATGGTCTTCTCGAAGCAGGCCACGTCGTCCAGCGAGGTCCGGCTGAACTCCTTGATCAGCGCGCGCGGGTTCTCCAGCAGGATCTCCACCTTCACCGGGGTGACGTTGGGGTGGTGGCGCTCGATCGCCGCCGCCACCACCGGCTTGGCCTGGTCGCGGGTGTCCATGCCGGCGCGCTTGATGGCGCGCTCGTAGAGTTCCATCGCCGCGAACAGCGGGCGCCAGCCCTCGATGCCGCGGTCGCTGCCGATGTAGCGCGCCTTGAGCGCCCGCCAGCGCGCGTACGCCTGCGGCGAGACCACCTGCTCCAGCCGCCTGCCGTCGGGATTCTTGCGCGCGCCCAGCAGCGAGGGCAGCAGGAACAGCGACTTGAAGAAGCCGGTGTCCTTGAAGTCCACCCGCACCTGGGGCGCCAGCAGCACTTCCTGGGCGTTGGCGACCACCGCGTCGATACGCGCGGACTGCAGCTGCATGCGCGCCGGCAGCGGGGAGAGCGTGCCCAGGATGTAGAGGTCGCGCTGGCCGTCGGCGCTGCGCACCAGCCACAGCCCGGGGCCGGGCTGCTCGCCGGTGACCAGCACCGTCTCCGCGGTGGTGATGCCGGCGTCCTGCGGCGCCGCGGCCGCGGCCACCGCCGGCGCCGCCAGCGCCAGTCCCAGCAAGATCGCCATCAGCCTGTCGCGCATCGGGGGTTCCATGGGTTGCGTGCCGGTGCAGTGTGACCGTCGCGCCGGCGCGGAGTTCGACCGCGGCGTGAACCGCGGGAACGAAAACGCCCGGGCGGGCCGGGCGTCGCGCGTGCGGATTTGGTCGGGGTAGCCGGATTCGAACCGACGACCACTTGTCCCCCAGACAAGTGCGCTACCAGGCTGCGCTATACCCCGAGAGGCCGCTGATTATAGCGGATGGAACCCGGTCAGCGGCGCAGCAGCTGCAGCACTTCCTCCAGTTCCATCCTTACCTGCTTGGCGATCTGGTGGCTCAGCGCCGATTCCTGCTTGGCACCCTGCCCTTCCAGGCGCAGGCGCGCGCCGCCAATGGTGTAGCCCTGTTCGTACAGCAGGCTGCGGATCTGCCGCACCATCAGCACGTCGTGGCGCTGGTAATAGCGGCGGTTGCCGCGGCGCTTGGCCGGCTCCAGGCTAGGGAATTCGGTTTCCCAGTAGCGCAACACGTGCGGCTTGACGTCGCACAGCTCGCTGACCTCGCCGATGGTGAAGTAGCGCTTGGCCGGGATCGGCGGAAGTTCGCGGTTGCTGCCGGGATCAAGCATGCGCCGCCCCCAGCGCGCCCGGGCCGGCGTAGGCTTCCACCCGCTCCTTCAGCTTCTGGCCGGGGCGGAAGGTGACCACGGTGCGCGCGGAGATCGGGATCTCCTCGCCGGTCTTCGGGTTGCGGCCCGGCCGCTGGTTCTTGCGGCGCAGGTCGAAGTTGCCGAAGCCGGACAGCTTGACCTGCCGACCCTGTTCCAGCGCCTCGCGCAGCGCGTCGAAGAACGCGTCGACGAACTCCTTCGCCTCGCGCTTGTTCAGGCCCACGTCCTCGTAGAGGCGTTCCGCCATTTCCGCCTTGGTCAACGCCATTGCTGTCCCCTTCAGCGCCGGATGGCCGCGCCGTGTTCCTGTTCCAGCGCGGCGACCACGGAGGCCACCACGGCGTCCACGTCGCGGTCAGTCAGGGTGCGCGAATCGTCCTGCAAAATCAAGGCCATGGCGAGACTCTTGAAACCGGTTTCCACGCCTTTTCCGGCATAGCGGTCGAACAGCCGGAGTTCGCGCAGCGCCGGGCCCGCCGCGCGCCGGGCGGTGGCCTGCATGGCCGCCCAGGGCACCGATTCGGCGACGACGAACGCAAGGTCCCGGCGGACGGACGGATAGCGCGACAGCGCCGCGGCGCGCGGCAGCGGCCGCGCCAGCAGCGGTTCGGCGTCCAGTTCGAAGGCGTAGACGTCCACGCCCACGGCCAGCGCCTGCTGCAGGCGCGGATGCAGCTGGCCGATCCAGCCGATGGCGACGCCGTCGCGAAGGATCTCGGCGGAGCGTCCCGGGTGCGCGAACGGCGCGGCCGAGGCGCGATACTCCAGCACCGCGCCCGACAGCGCGGCCAGGCTCTCGAGGTCGCCCTTGAGGTCGTGGAAGTCCAGCGCGCGCGCGGGCGCGCCCCACTGCTCCGCGCGCGCATCGCCGCAGGCGACCGCGGCGATGCGCAGCGTTTCCGCCGGCGCCTCGCCGGCCACGGCGGCGAAGGTCTTGCCGAGTTCGAACAGGCGCACGCGCGGCTGCTGGCGCGCCGCGTTGCGCGCCAGCGCGTCCACCAGCCCGGGCAGCAGGCGGGTGCGCATCACGCCGAGCTCCGCGCTGAGCGGATTGGCCAACGCCACCGCGCCATCGGCCGCGTGCCACGTCGCCAGCAGGCCGGCATCGACGAAGGCGTAGTTGATGGCTTCCAGGAAGTCGCGGGCGACCAGCTGGCGACGCACGTCGTGCTCGCTGGCCCGGGTCTCGGTCGGGTTGACCAGCCGCGTCGCGCCGCCCGGCAGCGTGGCCGGGATGGCGTCGTAGCCGTGGATGCGGGCGATTTCCTCGACCAGGTCTTCCTCCAGTGCCAGGTCGAAGCGGCGCGCCGGCGGGGTCACCCGCCAGCCATCGCCGGTCGCCTCGACCGCAAGACCCAGCGCCGACAGGATGCGGACGACCTCGGCGTCCTCGACCTGCGTGCCCAGCACGCGCGCCAGCCGGGCGCGGCGCAGCAGGATTGGCTGCGGCTGCGGCAGGTGCTCGGGCAGCGCGGCCTCGACCACCGGGCCGGGCGAACCGCCGGCGATGTCCAGCACCAGCCGGGTGGCGTACTCGATCGCGATGCGCGGCAGCTCCGGATCGACGCCGCGCTCGAAGCGATGGCCGGCATCGGTGTGCAGGCCCAGCTTGCGGCTGCGGCCGATGATCGCCGCCGGCGCGAAGTGGGCGGCCTCCAGGAAGACGTTGCGGGTCGCATCGCCCACTTTGGTGTCCTCGCCGCCCATGATGCCGGCCAGGCCGACCGCGCGATCGGCGTCGGTGATGACCAGGAACTGCGGGTCCAGGGTGGCGTCGTCGCCATTGAGCAGGCGCAGGGTCTCGCCGGCGCGCGCCTGGCGCACGCCGACCGGGCCCTGCAGCAGGTCGCGGTCGTACGCATGCATCGGCTGGCCCAGCTCCAGCATCACGTACTGGGTAACGTCGACCAGGAAGCTGACCGGGCGCACGCCGCTGCGGCGCAGGCGCTCGGCCATCCACACCGGCGTGGGCACGGCCGCATCCACGCCGGTGATCACGCGGCCGACGAAGCGCGGCGCCGCCGCACCCGCGGACAGCTCGACCTGCAGCGCCGCGTCGTGCGCGGCCGGGACCGGGGCCGCGTCCAGCGGCTCGACCGCGCAGCCGGTGGCGGCCGCCACGTCGAAGGCGATGCCGCGCACGCCGAAGCAGTCGGCGCGGTTCGGGGTCAGCTTCAGCTCGATGCTGGCATCCGGCAGGCCGAGGTAGTCGGCCAGCGGCGCCCCCACCGGCGCGTCGGCCGGCAGCTCCAGCAGGCCCGACGCGTCGGCGTCGATGCCGAGCTCCTTCGCCGAGCACAGCATGCCGTTGGAGGCGACGCCGCGCAGCTTGGCGGCCTGGATGGTCAGCTGGCCGACCTTCGTGCCGATGGTCGCCAGCGGCGCCAGCAGGCCCGGGCGCGCGTTCGGCGCGCCGCACACGATCTGCAGCAGCTCGCCGGTCCCGGCATCGACCTGGCAGACCTGCAGCTTGTCGGCTTCCGGGTGCTTCGCGCACTCGACGATCCGGGCCACGACCACGCCGTCGAGGGACGCGCCCAGCACGGCCATGTCCTCGACCTCGAGGCCGATCGCGGTGAGCGTGGCGGCGAGCTGCTCGCGCGTGGCGCGGGTCTTGACGTGCTGGCGCAGCCAGTTTTCGGAGAACTTCATGGCGGCGGCCTCAGGCGAACTGCTTCAGGAAACGCACGTCGTTCTCGAAGAACTTGCGCGCGGTGCTCCGCAGCAGCTCCTGCTCGTCGTTGAAGCCGAAGTTCATGGCTTAGCCTTTCGGGAGGCCGAGCACGCGCTCGC
>CAMLJA010000034.1 GCA_946480065.1 uncultured Thermomonas sp.
ACGACCCCCTGATTAACAGTCAAGTGCTCTAACCGGCTGAGCTATTCGGGCGGGGGCGCGTATTGTGGCGTCCCCCGCCCGGGCTGGTCAACCGGTCAATCCCAGGGGACGTTCCAGCTGGTGACGGTCAAGGTCCAATCGTTCCCTGACTTCTTCACGGTGCACGCGGCCACGGTGACGTTGGGATCGGTCGCCAGGCTGCTGCCCTGCAGGCTGTACCCGACATTGATCGTGCTGCCCGAGGTAAGGCCGGTGAATGCGAGGGTCGTGGTTTCGGCCTGGACGTTGTCGCCCGGCGAAGTATCGGCGGCGGCAGGCACGGCACTGGTGATGGTGCCGGCGCCGGTCACGCTCACCGTGCTCACCTGGTAGTTGTTGAAGATCGGCACGCTGACCGACAGGGCGCCCGTGGGGCCGTTGCTGTCCGATTTGGTGCAGACGACGCCATCCACCGTGGTCACCGCGTTGTTGCCACTGCCCGTGGTGACGGCGTTCCGGGTGCCATTGGCGTAGGTGATCTCCCAATAGCGGGACAGCTTGATCGAACCGGACCAGGGGCTTGCGGTCGCGTTCGGATCGCAGACCTTGCTGGCCTTGGCGCCCAGGCATTCCACGTTGACGTCGGCGCCAATGGTGAAGAAGGCGCTGGGATCCAGCCCGCCGCCGGTTTGGGCGACCTTGAAGGATTCGCCGTCCGGGTTGGTGCTCACGTTCCCGCCCACGTTGAAGGCCTGCGCATCCGTCTGCACGGTGGTGTTGTCGGAGGGGTCCACGCCGTTGAATGCAAGGGACGTGTTGATCCCAACGCCCGAGTTGGAGACGCGGACCTCGGCGGTGTTGTTGGAATCGCCGTTCACCTTGCCGATGGTGCGGCCGCCCGAGGGCTGGGTCGGGTTGTTGGTCAGCAGGCTGCCGCTATTGACCGTGATGACGGAGGGCGCGCTGGCCGTCCACTTCGCAAGCTCGGTCAGGTTGATCGTGGTGAACGGCAGCTTGGGCAGGATGCAGTCGGCCAGCGGCGTCCCGGAGGCGCAGCGGGAAATCGCGCTGGACACGGCCGTCCGCGCGTCCGCTTCCAGGTAGTCCACGTACAGTCCGCGGCTGTGGAGGTAGCGGTAATCCGTATTGGAAGGAGGGGTGATGACGACCTGGCTGGGCGAATTCAAACCGCGCGCGCTTTCGTCGAACATGGCCTGGGCCCCGGTGGGAGCGGTCCCGCTGCTCCCGGTGTAGCCATCGAGGTAGTCCTTCACGAAGGTTTCGTACGCGGTCTTCGCGGTACTGGTCGGCAGGCCCGTCTTGGCCTTGGCCCCACCCACCGTTTCGGTCTCGAGCAGCCCCATCTGCCGGGAGTACATGTCCGAGGCGACGCGCCAGAAGCCGTCCACGCGGATCACCCGGCAGGCGTCGACGTACTGGCCGGAGGTCGTGTTGGTGACCGCCACCAGGCTGGCGTTGTACTTGGACACGCCGCCGCCGGCCGCGATCCGCTCGGGGTCGTACTTGGCGACCCCACTGGCCTCGGTGTCGTGGTGATCGCGGCAGCATTCGGTGCAGAGGTCGCTCTGCACCACTCCGCTGGCAGGACCTGACACATACGGCGTTCCGGGGGCGTCCGCGCCACCCGCGTCGTACACGTCGTAGCGATCGCCGGTCCAGACCGCCGGCCACTCCGCCTTGCGGTAAATGGCCCCCAAGTTGGAGAAGCCGGTACCGGCTGCCCCGTACTGGCAGGAACACTTGACGATCTCGTTCTCGAACCGCTTCTGGATGACCGCCGAGGACCCGCCCGGCACGTAGGTCAGCACGTTGAACGTGGTGGCCGTGATGACCTGGTTCTGGTTGCTGCCCTTCAGCTCCGGCTTCGGGTTGGAGGCCGCCGTCGAGTTGCCGTCGCCCAGCGCGATCGGGATGACGCCCGCGGTCTCGGGAGAATCCTGACGCACGGTCGCCTTGCCGCCGCCGCTGCCGCTGCTGGTGTTGTTGGGGATGGTGTTGGACGTGAGCGCAAGCGAGCTGACGTCGGACGACACCGCGAGGCGACGCTGCTGCCCCGTGGGATCGTTCCACGTCGCGGTCAGGGTGATGCGCTTGAACTCGGGGATCGAGAGATTGGCGGCGGCGGTTCCGGAGACGGTGAACGAACCTGCGCCGACGGCACTGGTATAGCGGTCCACCTTCTGCACGACGGTCAGCCCCGAGATGGCGCTTTCGGTCTGGGCCGTGCAGAGCCAGGCAGGCGAGCCGGACGAGCAGGTGTAGGTGTTGGTCGTGCTGCCCGTGCCGGTGTCGACGGCCAAGGCCGCATTGTCGTACTGCCCGGCGCGCAGTTCGTCCATCCGGCTCGCCAGCATGGCGGCCACCCGGCTGCGGGTCTTGGCCTCCGACGATGCCTGGGCCAACCGCCCCTGAAGGGCAGTCAGCGCCAGCAATCCCGTCGCCAGCACCACCACGGCGATGAGGATCTCGATCAGGCTGAAGCCGCCATTGTCGGGCCGGCCGCTGCGGTGGATTCGGATATTCATGCGTTTCGCCTCAGTACGTGCTGCGGTCGTTCCACGCACCCGGCAGGGTGGCGAAGCGATTGTTGTTCGGATCCTGGCCGATCGCGTCCAGGACCGTGTCGCTGTAGATCACCGCGGCGGTGCCGTTGGCCTTCTCGACCTGGCCCTGGACGACGATGGAGCCGTAGACGGACGACCCCGCGTTCATCCGGAGAGTGGCGTTGCCCCCGTTGCCGATCTCGGTGCTGGTCATCGTGTAGCCGCCGGACGGCGTGAGCGTCCCTCCGCTCGCCTTGGTCCGGAGAAGCACCAGGCCGAACACGCGCCCCTGGATCGTGGTGCTGCCATCAGCGACCAGGACCACGGGGTTGTCCGCCGAGCCCAGGGTCTGGTTCGAACCCACGTCGCAGCTCGACTGGCACCAGATCAGGCCGGACAGGCCGGTGCTGGGGTACGTGCCGGTATAAGTCTGGGCAGTGGAAACAAGCGGGCTACCGGCGGTCGTCGGATTGATGACCTTGGTGGCGTTGGCGTAAAGGAAGGCTTCGTCCGCGCCCATGGTCACCACCGCACCCGTATTGGGATTGGTGTAGTCGTCCATGACCTTCACTTCCGCGAAGCAGTCGTGGTCGTCGTCCCTCCAGGCCTGGATCCCGAACAGGTGGGAGAACAGGTCCGGCGGGAATTCGCACGTGGGATACGAAGCCGAATCGCTGCGGACGTTGTAATTCGTGCCGGTGCCACGATCCGCGGATGTTCCCTCGACATCAAGGATATCGATGCCCTCGGCCTGCACGTTGCCCGAGTTGTCGTACGACAGCGAGTGGTCCGAGTCGCACTGGCAGGTGTCGCAGACGATCGTGTTGTTGGTGCCCTCGAATGTCGGCGGCGAATTGTTCTTCGCGCCGTAGCGGAAGAATTCCCCGGCGTAGCAGGTGTTGGGGGTACCGGTCTTGGCGACGTCCTTGCGCGACCAGACGGACACCGGCACGCCATCGCCGCCGGCGTTGGGGTTGGTCACGATCTGCAGGGTGCCGGTGAGGTCGATCGAGCCGGAGGCGATGATCGGCGGCTTGCCGGTGGGGCTGGCGAGCAGCGGATAGCGCCCCACCGTCTGGACCAGCGTGGTGCGGGCGGACTCGCCCGGGATGGAGGCGACCGAGACGAAGGTGACGATGCGCCGGTCGCTGGCCTCGCTGGACGAGGTCGCGCAGCGGATGGGGCTGTCCGCGGGTTCGTTCACTTGCCGGTTGGCGACGAAGCACATCACCGGGGCGACGCCGTAGGCGACATCGAAGCCGGAGCCCACCGAGGCGATGGTGTTGGGCATCGGCAGCATGCGCGACGCCAGCGCGCTGCCCAGCGCGGTATAGGTCGCGCCGCTGGAGATGCCCCCGCTCGCCAGGCGGTACATCGTGCTGCGCCGGGTGACCGTCGTGGTGGTGGTGGGATCACCATCTTCGTCGACCAGATCGGTGGGGACGGCGCCGCACGGGAAGGTGGTCTCGGTCCCGCAGCTGGTCCAATTCCCGCCGAACGCCAGCAGTTCCGGATGCTGCCGCAGCAGGTATTCCGAGCCTTGCGCCAGGCCGGCCTCCGCCACTTCGTGCACCGCCTTGGCGCGGACGTCGTTGGCGCTGCTGCGCTGCTCGAAGATGCCGACATTCATCGCCAGGATGGTCATCACCCCGGCGAGCAGGAGCAGGACCACCGCGACCAACAGGGTCGAACCGGCCTGGCTGGCGTGGGATTTCATGGACGGGGTTCGCATGGCTGTGGTCTCGAGGTCAGGTGCCCGGCACGGAGCGGACGAAGACGCTTTGCGTGTAGGAGCGGGTGATGTCCGCGTTGTTCGTCAACCGTCCCGCCAGCGTGATGTCGATCCGCCGGCCGGTCTGGGAAAACGTCAGCGCGGTGA
This sequence comes from uncultured Thermomonas sp., assembly GCA_946480065.1. The sequence goes on from CAMLJA010000034.1 coordinate 4,423, forward strand.
CGGTCACCTGCGGGGAACTCAGGGCCGGGTCGCCCGAACCCGCGGAGCAATCCGCGTTGGCCTGGGTGCCGCTGGCCTTCAGGTACACCGCTCCACCCGACAGGAAGATCGAGTGGTAGTCGCCGCCCTCGGCATCGGCGTATCCGTAGCGGATGCAGCCGGCCGTGCCGGTCGAAACGGTGGCGTAAGGATTTTCCGGGTCGCCGGCATCGGCGGTGGCCGCCGTCAGCGGATCCTGCACCGAACCCGCGCGGCGGATGTCGGCGGCCATCAGGGCGGCGACCGCGCGCAGCTCCTGGGTGAGCCGGGTGGCGGAGATGGTCTGGTTGTTGGCCCGCATCATCGACAGCACCAAGGCGATGACCGCGCCTATCACGATCAGGCCAAGCGCCATGGCCACCATCAGTTCGACCAGCGAGAAGCCGCGCGCGCGTGCGGACGAGACGTGGGATGGAGTCAACATGCCGAGATTCCTGCCATGGCCGGTTTGCCGCTGGGGGTGCACAGGGTCGCCTGGCCCAGCGGGCTGACGTCGACGCTGACGTCGTAGGTGCCGCGCGGGGAGCGCAGGGTGATGGCGCCGGGATCGGCCACCGCCCCGCCGCTGCTCAGGGCGGTCCCGAGCTTGCCGTCGAACGTGAAGCTGGCGCCGCTCACCATGCTCACGCCGGGATGCTTGCCCACCGGGATCGCCGCCTGCTCGCCCGCGACCAGGCAGGCACTGGCGGTCGCGCAATCGCAGGCGGAGGCCGCGCCTGCCAACGCGCCGCCGGTCGGGACGGTGGCCGACTTGGCGCCCACGCACCAGCTGGCGCCGGTGGTGCTGCTGACTGCGGCGTCCAGCCCGATCTTCACCGACTGGGCCCTCGCGTTGGCCAGCATGCTGAGCACGTCGTCGGCCGCGCTGCGGAGCCGGTAGCGATCGATCATGTCGCGGTAGCTGGGCGCCGCCATGGCGGCGAGGATGGCGACGATCGCCACCACCACCATCAGCTCGACCAGGGTGAACCCCTTGGAATGACTTGCTCGCACGGCACCTCCCCACGCTGGAACATCCGCGAGCCTAGGCAGGCGGCCGCGGCGGCGCAAGGCGTGGCGGACAAGTGGTCGCGCAGGGGCGACGGACGCGCCGCGAAGGCCGGTCCGGCGTCCGGCGCGGTGCTAATATCCCGGCCATCCACAGGGGGAAGGCATATGCGCACGCAACGCGGTTTCACGCTGATCGAGCTGATGATCGTGGTCGTCGTGATCGCGGTGCTGGCGGCGATCGCCATCCCGAACTACCTGGAACAGAGCCGCAAGGGCCGGCGCGCGGAAGCGTCCCGGGCCATCGGCGAATACCAGCTGGCGCTGGAGCGCTGGCGCGCGGAAAACCCGACGTACGGCGCTTGCCCGAGCGGGGTCACGTGCTCCGGCACCCGCCCCAGCCTCCCCACGTCGGACTTCTACACCGTCTCCGAATCCGGGGTCTCCGCGTCGGGTTATACGGTCACCGCCACCCCGACCCCCGGCGGCAAGCAGGCCAACGACCGCTGCGGCAGCCTGAGCGCCACCAACCTGGCCAAGCCCACTTGGAACGGCGACTCGGACTGCAACGACTGACGCGCTACGCCACCACCCGGTAGCAGGGCTGGTAGTCGCCCGCGATCTTCATCCGCCGCTGCTCCACGAACGCCCGCAGCAGCGCGTCCAGCGCCTGCATGATGTCCGGGTCGCCGTGGATCTCGAACGGGCCGTGGGCCTCGATCCGGCGCATGCCGTCCTCCTTCACGTTGCCGGCCACGATGCCGGAGAACGCGCGCCGCAGGTCGGCCGCCAGTTCGTGCGGCTTGCGGCCGTGGTGCAGGTCCAGCCCGGCCATCAGCTCGTGGGTGGGCGCGAACGGCTGCTGGAATTCCAGCGGCACGTGCAGGCCCCAGTTGAAGAAGAACGAGTCGCGCTGGGCGATGCGCTGGTCCCTGACCTGGCGGACGCCCTCGCCCATGCGCTGGGCCACGGCCACCGGGTCGGCCACCACGATCTCGTACAGCGCCGCCGCGCGTTCGCCCAGGGTCAGCCGGATGAAGCGGTCGATCTGCTCGAAGTACGGCGCGGCGCCGGTGGGCCCGGTGAGGATCAGCGGGAAGCGCAGGTGGGCGTTCTCCTCGCGCAGCAGGATGCCCAGCAGGTAGAGGATTTCCTCGGCCGTGCCCACGCCGCCCGGGAACACGATGATGCCGTGGCCGATGCGCACGAAGGCCTCCAGCCGCTTCTCGATGTCGGGCAGGATGGCCAGATGGTTGACGATGGGGTTCGGCGACTCGGCGGCGATGATGCCCGGCTCGGTCAGGCCGATGTAGCGGCTGCGGCGGTGGCGCTGCTTGGCGTGCGCGATGGTGGCGCCCTTCATCGGCCCCTTCATGGCGCCCGGGCCGCAGCCGGTGCAGATGTCCAGCCCGCGCAGGCCCAGCTCGTAGCCCACCTGCTTGGTGTACACGTATTCCTCGCGGCCGATCGAATGGCCGCCCCAGCACACCACCAGGTTGGGTTCGCCCGGATGCAGGATGCGGGCGTTGCGCAGCAGCCGGAACACGGCGTCGGTGATGCCGGCCGACGTTGTCAGCTGCGCCTCCCACTCGGGCCCCATCTCGATCGCGGTGTAGGCCAGGTCGCGCACCACCGCGAACAGCAGTTCGGCCACGCCGCGGATGATCTGCCCGTCCACGAAGGCCATGGCCGGGGCGTTGCGCAGCTCGATGCGCACGCCGCGGTCCTGCTGCACCACCTCGATGTCGAAGTGCGGGTAGGACTCCTGCGCGGCGCGCGGGTCGTCCGAGGCGCTGCCGGAGGTGAGCACCGCCAGCGCGCAGCGGCGCAGCAGGTCGTGCATGCCGCCGGCCGAGGCGTCGCGCAGGCGCACCACCTCCTCGCGCGACAGCACGTCCAGGCCGCCGCTGGGGTAGATGTGGGTATCGACGGTGGGGAGGCTGGAAACCGGGATCGGGACGGCCGCGCCCTGCGGCTGGGGGGAAGTGTCGTTCATAGACCGCGCACTTTAGCGCATCGGCGGCCCGCCAGATGCCCGCATGCGCCCCCTGAAAAGAAGAACGGCCGGGTTTCCCCGGCCGTTCTGTGGAACCGATTGGCGATGGATCAGAACTCGTAGCGGACGGTGAGCAGCGCGGACCAGCGCGACACCACGCGCGGCACGCGACCCTCGTACGGACGGAGCTCCTGCCAGGTCGGGCTGCTCGCGCTGCCCAGGTTGTAGACGTAGGTACCGTTGGCCTTCACGCTGCCCAGGCGGGCCAGGTAGCGGGTATCGAAGCCACCGATCTCCTGGGTCACGCCCCAGTCGCTGTTGAGCATGTTGAGGAAGTTGTAGATGTCCAGGCGGACGACCGCCTTGTGCTCCTTGAAGAAGCCGGGGAGCTCCTGCTGGATGCCCAGGTCGATCTGGTTCACCCACGGCAGGCGACGGGCGTTGCGCTCGGCGATCTGGCCACGATGGGTGGACAGGTACAGGTCGCTGTCGATGAAGGCTTGGAACGCGGCGATCTGTTCGGCCGTGGCGGAGCCGTAGCTCACCAGCGGATCGTTGACCAGCGGGATGTAGGCCGGATCCTGGAAGATGCCGTCGCCGTTCGGGTCACCGTTGATGGTCCAGGTGTACGGCAGGCCGCTGCGTCCGTTGTAGAAGGCCGAGATGCTGGTCTTGTAGTCGCCGAAGAACGCATGCTCCCAGCCCAGCGAGGCCTTGACCGACTGGCGGACCTCGCGGCTGGCCGTCTTGGCGATCTCGTCGTTGGGGTTCAGGCGCGAGACGTACTGGTAGCTGGACCAGGCGTTCGAGCTGGCATCGGAACCCACTTCGGTCGCCTTGGTCATGGTGTAGCTGAACTTGCCGTACCAGCCATTGGCCATCGGCTTGTCGAGCGAGAACGTCAGCGAGTTGGACGCGCCCTTGTCGGTGTTGGTCAGGAGGGTGGACTGGTTGCTGAAGGCCGGGTTGCGGCCGCAGTTCTTGTTGGAGCTGGAGTTGTTGCCCAGCGTGCACCAGTAGCTCTCGCGGCCGTCGGCCAGCGTGCCCTGGGCCTCGCCGATGTTGAGCGCCTGGTACAGCGCCGCATCGCGGGCCTGGATGCGCTGGAACTCGACCGAGGCGACCAGCCCGTACCAGGGCAGCTCGCGGTCGTAGCCCAGGCTCATCTTCCAGACCGTCGGCAGCTTGAAGTCCGGATCGATGACGTCGATCAGGTTGGACGGGCTGCCGCTGGTCGGCACGTTCTGGTTGTAGGGGTCGGGGCTGAAGGGCGCGTCGTCCGGGTTGAACGAGCGGTAGGTCAGCGCGGTCACGCCACCGTTGTTCTGGTAGGGATTGGCCAGCCAGACGAACGGGGGCACGCTCTGGAACGCACCGATGCCACCGCGCAGCTGCGACTGGCGCTCGCCCTCGAAGTTGTAGTTGAACGACAGGCGGGGCAGGATCACCTTGTTGTCGCTGCCGAGCTTGAAGTCGTTCGGGAAGCCGAAGGCCTCCTCGAAGCCGGGCGCGCGCTCCGGCGCGTCGTCCGCCTTCGGGATGTTCACGCGCACGCCGTAGGTCAGCGACAGGTTGTCGGTCGCCTGCCAGGTGTCCTGGATGTACGGGCTGAACTGGCTGAACACCAGGGCCGAGGCGGTGTCGGCGATGGTGTAGCCCGGGGCCGGCGTCTTGAGGTTGTAGACGTCGTAGTTGCCGTCCGCGAAGTCTTCCAGGCTAGCGAAGACGTAGGAACCGTGCAGGTCGCGGCCGTACAGGTTGAAGACGTCGTGGTGCATGTAGTCGAAGCCACCCTTGATGGCGTGGTCGCCCCAGTAGTAGGTGCCCGACACCGAGGCCGAGAAGCGCTTGGTGTTGATCTGGTTCTCGTGGCGGTTGTTGTCCTCGCCGATGAAGATCGAGCCGCCGTTCGCGGTCTCGACTTCCACCTCGGGCTGATTGATCGGGTTGCCGTTGACCTGGTCGAACTTCTGCTGGCTCAGCTTGACCTCGGTCGAGAAGTTCTCGCTCCAGTCGCTGAAGAGTTGCAGCGCGGTGTTCTTGGTGACGTTGTTGACGTTGTACCAGTGGCTGGACAGCACCACGTTCTCGGCGAAGTTGTCGTAAGGCGAGGGACGGAATTCCTCGGTGCGCTGGTAGGTCAGGCTGGCGCGGTGGGAATCGCTGATGTTCCAGTCCAGCTTGGCCAGGTAGCGCTTGTTCTCCAGGTTCACGCCGGTCTTGCCGTACGTGCCCGGGAACAGGCCCAGGTCGTTGGCGATCGCGATCGCGTCGTCGATCTCCTGCTGGGTGACGTTGCCGTTGGCAAGGCCATCCGAGGTCGAGGACCCGCCGAAGTTCTTGATCGTCTGCTTCTCGTAGGAGGCGAAGAAGAACAGCTTGTCCTTCACGATCGGGCCGCCCAGGGTGGCGCCCAGCGTGCGGTCGGTATCGAAGCCGGCGTACTTCTCGCCTTCCAGCTTGCCCATCCAGTCCGCGTCGCGCATGGCGGTGTACACCGACCCATGGAACTCGTTGGTGCCGGACTTGGTCACGGCGTTGACGGTCGCGCCGACGGTGTCGGTGCTCACGTCGTAGTCGGAGACCTTCAGGTCGTAGGCGGCGATGGTGTCGACCGAGATCGGGCTGCCGGTGTAGGGCATGCCGTTGGCGTTGAGGCCGAAGGGATCGCCCTGCGACATGCCGTCGACCGAGATGTTGTTGTAGCGGTTGTTGACGCCGGCCACCGAGATGGAGCCGTCGCCCGCGTCGACCACCTGGATGCGCGGGTCGAGGCGCGCGATGTCGTCGAGCGCGCGGTTGCCCTGGGGGGCGAGTTCCAGCTCGCGTCCGCTGACGGAGGTGCCGATGCCCTTGTTGTCGGAACCGAACACGTAGGAGCCGGCGGAGGCCACGGCCTGCACGGTGTCCAGGGTGGTCACGTTGTTGTCGAGCTGGGCGTTGACCGTGCTGACCTGGTTGAGGTTCAGGTAGATGTTGTTCTCGGTGTCGCTGCCGGCGCCGGCCTTGTTCACCGTGATCGTGTACGGACCGCCGACGCGCAGGCCGCGCGCGGAGTAGCGGCCGCTGGCGTCGGTGACGGCGCGGCTGACGGTGCCCGACTCGATGTGGGTGATGGTGACCTCGGCGCCCGCGACCGGCTGGCCGTCGGCGCCCACCACCTGGCCACCGACGCCGGCGGAGGTGCTCTGCGCGAAAACAGGGGCCGCGGCGAGCGCGACCATCAGGCCCAGCGACAGCTTCGACAGCCGCACGCGGTTCGGGTGAGTCATGGCATGAACCTCAGTTTTTACGGAAAAGGAAAGGACGGACGATGCACGGCACGAGCCGACACGTCCGCCTGGCGACGGCTGTCGGCGATTCGGGATGGAGCCCCCGCCCATGCGGAGCCGCATGGGTTCACCAAAGTTTAACACGGTAGGCGTGGGCGATGACGCTTTCATGACAGCTGGCGCCGCCCCGCCGGAGGGGGCTAAGTGGCTGAGCCCGTTCAGGTTCCTGCGCGCAGGTAGGCGGTGATGCCGTCCAGCAGCATCTGCACCGAAATGGCCACGATCACCATGCCCATCAGCCGCTCCAGCGCGGTCAGGACGCGGTTCCCCAGCCACTTCTGCAGGTAGGTGGCGGAGAACAGGATGACCGCGGTGGCCAGCCAGGCCAGGGTCAGGGCCAGCATCCAGTCGGCCATGCGGGTGGGTTCCTGGCTGCCCAGCAGCATCACCGAGGCCATCCCCGAGGGGCCGGCGATCATCGGGATCGCCATCGGCACGATGAAGGGCTCGCCGTCGGGGACCTCGCCCATCACCCCGTCCGCGGTCGGGAAGATCATCCGCAGGCCGATCAGGAACAGCACGATGCCGCCGGCGATGGACACCGATTCCTGCCGCAGGTGCATCAGCTCCAGCGCGTACTGGCCGCCCCACAGGAACAGCATCAGCACGCCCAGCGCGATCAGCAGCTCGCGCACCAGCACCCGCCGCTGGCGGGCCGGCGGCAGCTTCCGCAGCAGGCCCAGGAACACCGGGATGTTGCCCAGGGGGTCCAGGATCAGGAACAGCAGCAGGGCGGCGGAGGCGATGGTCATGGCGGCGGCTCAGGCGAGGTCGACGATCTTCCCGCGCAGG
>CAMLJA010000035.1 GCA_946480065.1 uncultured Thermomonas sp.
GCGCCTGCGGAACCGCGCGCGCAGGCCGGGCACGCTGGCCAGCAGCACCACCGCCACCGCCAGCGCGACCGCCAGCAGTGCCGGCGCGCGTTCGCCGGCGCGGGTCCAAGCCACCATCACCCCGTGGCTGAACCACAGCAGCGCCAGCACGCCGGCGGCGAAGCCGGCCTTCGCCCAGCCGCGCCAGGCCGCCAGCGCCAGCAGCAGCGGCGGCAGCGCGAACACCAGCAGCGCCGCCGGCGCGTGGCGGTCGCGCGCGAACCACGCGGCGTACAGCACGGCGAGCGCCAGCAGCACCAGCGGCAGGGCGCGGCGCGCGCTCATGGCTGCAGCCGCGCGGCCAGGGTGGCGATCCGTCGGCCCAGCGCGCGCGCCAGCAGCGCCTCGTCCTCGCTGGGTTCCGGGTCGTCGTGCGCGCCGGCCACATGGCTGGCGCCGTACGGGGTGCCGCCGGTGCGGGTGGTCGAGAGCGCCGCCTCGGTGAAGGGAATGCCGGCCACCACGCAGCCGTGGTGCAGCAGCGGCAGCAGCATGGTGAGCAGGGTGGATTCCTGGCCGCCGTGCATGGTGGCGGTGGAAGTGAAGGCACCGGCTGGCTTGCCGACCAGGGTGCCGCTGGTCCACTCCGCGCCCAGGCCGTCAAGGAAGTGCTTCATCGGCGCGGCCATGTTGCCGAAGCGGGTGGGGCTGCCGAGCAGCAGGCCGCCGCAGTCGGCCAGGTCCGCCCGGGCCACGTAGGGCGCCCCGTCCTCGGGTTCGGGCGGGGCCGCGACTTCCGTCACCGGCGACACCGGCGGCACCGTGCGCAGGCGCGCGTGCATCCCGTCCACCTCGCCCACGCCGCGCGCGATCTGTCGCGCCAGCCGCGCCACGGATCCGCCGCGGCTGTAGTAGAGCACCAGGATGTCCGGCATGGTCGGCGGCCGCGGGCTGAGGGACGCCCGCGAGTTTCGCAGGTACCCTAGCCGGATGGAACCGCTGGAGTCCCTCTATCGCTGGAACGACCGCGTGCGCGACCGCGCACGCACCGGGGCGTTCCTGCGCTTCGTCGGCCGCCGCTTCCTGGGCGACCGCCTGTTCGAGGCCGCGGGCGCGCTGTCGTTCACCACCGTGTTCGCGCTGGTGCCGCTCTCGATGGTGGTGTTCGGCGTGCTGTCCGCGTTCCCGGTCTTCGACCAGTGGAGTGGCCAGCTGAGCGACTACATCTTCTCCAACTTCGTGCCGCGCGCGGCCAAGGCGGTGGAGGGCTACCTGCGGGAGTTCTCGGCCAACACCAAGGACATGACCACCGCCGGCGTGATCGCGCTGGTCGTCTCCCTGCTGGTGACGCTGGCCAGTATCGAAGCCACCTTCAACCGGATCTGGCGGGTGCCCACCGCGCGCCCGAAGTTCAGCCGGTTCCTGGTGTACTGGACCGTGCTCACCCTGGGCGCGCTGGTGGCGGCCACCAGCCTGGCGCTGTCGACCCGGTTCTTCGCGCTGGCCGTGTTCGAGACCGTCCCCGGCCGGTGGATCGAGGCGCTGATGCTGAAGTTCGCGCCGATGGGGATCGAGCTGTTCGCGTTCACCGCGCTGTTCAAGGTGGTGCCCCACCGCACCGTGAAGTGGCGGCACGCGCTGGCAGGCGCGCTGCTGTCAGTGCTGGTGTTCGAACTGGTCAAGACCGGCATCGCGCTGTACCTGGGCAGTTTCGGCTCGTACCAGAAGATCTACGGTCCGCTGGCCTTCGTGCCGATCTTCCTGCTGTGGATCTACCTGGGCTGGACCTCGATCCTGCTGGGCGCCTCGTTCGCCTCGTCGATGTCCTCGTTCCGCTACCAGCCGGCGGCCCTGCGGCTGCCCGAGGGCTACGAGCTGTACGGGTTGCTGCGCATGCTGGGGCGGTTCCACCTGGCGCGGCAGCAGGGCCGCGGCCTGCACAGCGACGAGATCCAGGCCCAGGAGCCCATCCTCACCGACGCCCTGGTCCAGGACCTGCTCGCCCAGCTCTGCGGCATCGGCGTGATCAGCCGCGCCGAGGGCGGCGAATGGCTGCTGGCCCGCGACCTGGGCCAGGTCAGCCTGGGCGAACTCTACGAAGCCGGCCGCCTGCGCGTGCCGGTCGCCGAGGCGCACCTGCCGCATCGCGACGACGCCCTCGGCGTGGCGGTGACGGAGGCGCTCGACGGCCTTCGCATGCCCTTGCGCGACCTGCTGAAGCAGCGCGTCTCCAGCATCTACGACGGAGTGACCGAATGAACCCGCGCCTCGCCGCCGCCGCGGCGGCCCTGATCCTGCTGGCCGGCTGCCAGCGCGAAGCCGCCGCGCCTGCAACGCCCGCGACGCCGGCCGCCCAGGCACCGGCGGCGCCCGTCGCCGCCGCTCCCGCGCCCGCTCCCGCCGCGTCGGCCACCACCGCCGAGCGGCCCACGCTGCGGCTCCCGACGATGGACGGCGGTACCTACGACCTGGCCGAGCACCGCGGCAAGTGGGTGGTCGTGAACTTCTGGGCCACCTGGTGCGGCCCGTGCCTGAAGGAGATGCCCGAACTGTCCGCGCTGGACGCCATGCGCGAGCACGTGGAGGTGGTGGGGCTGGCGTTCGAGGACACCACGCCGGAGGCGATGCGCGAATTCCTGGAGGCGCACCCGGTGGTCTACCCGATCGCGCTGGTGGACGTGTACGACCCGCCGGCGGATTTCGCGGTGCCGCGCGGCCTGCCGATGACCTACCTGGTCGCTCCGGACGGCCGCGTGGCGCGGTCGTTCACCGGGCCGGTGACCGCGCGCGACCTGGAGCAGGCGATCGCCGCCGCCGGCGGGCCCAAGGCGGGCTGATCCGCGCGCTCAGTCGGCGTAGCCGGGCAGCGGCCGGAGCACGCCGTAGCGCTCCCTGGCAGGCTTGCCGGGCAGCGGCGGCAGTTCCAGCGTCGGCGCCGGCACCCGGGTGTCGGGCAGGCGGTCCAGCAGGTCGCGCAGCAGCGCCAGCCGGCCGCGCTTCTGGTCGTTGAAGTCCACCAGCGTCCACGGCGCGTGGGCGGTGTGGGTGGCCGCCAGCATCGCCTCGCGCGCGCGGGTGTAGTCGCGGTAGCGCAGCCGGGCCTCGAGGTCGACCGGTGACAGCTTCCAGCGCTTGAGCGGGTCCTGCAGGCGCTCGGCGAAGCGCTCCTCCTGCCGCGCCTGGTCGCAGCACAGCCAGTACTTGAACAGCAGGATGCCGTCGTCCACCAGCATCTTCTCGAACAGCGGCGCCTCGCGCAGGAACGCCGCGACCTGGGCGTCGGTGGCGAAGCCCATCACCTTCTCCACCCCGGCGCGGTTGTACCAGCTGCGATCCAACAGCACGAGTTCGCCCGCGGCCGGCAGATGGGCGGCGTAGCGCTGGAAATACCACTGCGACTGCTCGCGCTCGGTGGGCTTGGGCAGCGCGACCACCCGGCACTGGCGCGGGTTGACGTGTTCGCGGATGGCGTCGATGGCGCCGCCCTTGCCGGCGGTGTCGCGGCCCTCGAACAGCACCAGCACGCGGCGGCCGGACTGCTGCAGCCAGCGCGCCATCGCCGCCAATTCTTCCTGCATCGGCGCCAGCAGCGCCTCGTAGCGCTTGCGCTTGAGCGTGCTCACCGCCGCGCAGCCCGCGGCTTCATGCTGCGCGCCACCTCCAGCAGCGCGCCCTGCTGGCGTGGCGCCAGCGCGCGGTAAGCGGCCAGCAGGTCGTGCTCGCCGCGGGTGCGCGCCGGGTCCAGGGTGCTGGCCAGTTCCGCCAGCAGCGCCCCGGCGGGCACGCCGAACATCCGCGCCAGCGCGTCCACTTGGTCGCGCCCGGGCAGCTTCTCGCCCTTCAGCCAGGCGTTGACCGTGGCGATGCCGGCGCGCGGGATCGCGGTGGCGATGTCCGCCACGGTCAGCCCGCGTGCCCGGCTGAGCAGGCGGAGGGTGGTGTCGATGGCCATCGTCACTCCTTCAGGCGGGGCTTGAGGTTCGCCAGGTTGCAGGGCCGGGTGCGCGCGTCCAGCTGCGCGGCGATGATCCGCTCCCAGCCGGTGCGGCAGGCGGAGGTGGAGCCGGGCAGCGCGAACAGGAAGGTGGCGTTGGCCAGCCCGGCGAACGCGCGCGACTGCAGCGTGCTGGTGCCGATCTCCTGGAAGCTGAGCGCCCGGAACAGCTCGCCGAACCCGTCCATGCGCTTGTCCAGCAGCGGCAGCAGCGCTTCCGGGGTGGAGTCGCGGCCGGTGAAGCCGGTGCCGCCGGTCACCAGGATGCCGTCCACCGCGGGGTCCGCGATCCAGCGCGAGGCGATCGCGCGCAGCGCGTACTTGTCGTCGCGCACGATGGCGCGCTCGTGCAGCCGGTGCCCGGCGTCGCGCAGGGCCTCGCACAGGTAGTCGCCGGAGGTGTCGTCGGCGGCGGTGCGCGAGTCCGAGACGGTCAGCACGCACAGGGCCAGCGGGCGGAAGGGCGGGGCGGGCGGGGCGGCGCTGCTCATGCCGCGAGTGTAGGGCGCGCCCGCGGCGGCCGCATCAGTGGCGCGCGTCGGCGAACGCCAGCGAATACCACTGGGTGGCGTCCTCGTGCCAGCCGGCGGCGCGATAGAGCGCGCGGGCGGCGGCGTTGTCCTGCGTGGTCTCCAGCGCGATGCCGGCGGCGCCGTCGGCGCGGGCGAAGGCCGCGGCGGCGTCCAGCAGGGTGCGGGCCACGCCTTGGCGGCGGGTGCCGGCATCCACGTAGAGGTCGTTGAGGATCCAGGTCTTCGCGGTGCGCACCGAGGAAAACATGGGGTAGAGCTGGGCGAAGCCGGCCAGCGCGCCGTCGCGGCGGGCCAGCAGCACCACCGACTCGCCGAACCGCAGCCGCTCGCGCAGCCACTGGCGCGCGCGGGCCACGTCGGAGGGCTGGCCGTAGAACTGCCGGTAGGCGTCGAACAGGGCGGCAAGGGCGTCGAGGTCGGCGGGGCCGGCGCGGGAAATGGTGGTAGTCATCGGGATCCTTGGGGGTGTGGCGGAAGCGCCGGCCAGCAGCGTCGGGTTGCGCGCGGCGGGCATCACGCCTCGCGCGCCAGCCGCGCGAGTTCTTCCGCCTGGCGTTCCTGCTGCAGGCGCAGGACCAGCGGGTCGAGGTCGCCCTCGAGGACGTTGGGCAGGTCGTACAGGGTCAGGCCTTCCACGCGGTGGTCGGTGATCCGGCCTTGCGGGAAGTTGTAGGTGCGGATGCGCTGGCTGCGGTCGCCGCTGCCCACCTGCAGCTTGCGGTCGGCGGCCGTGGCGGCGGCGCGCTTCTCCAGCTCGGCCTCCACCAGCATCGCCTGCAGGCGCTTCATCGCCTTGTCGCGGTTGGCGTGCTGGCTGCGCTCGGTCTGCGACTCCACCACCACGCCGCTGGGCACGTGGGTGATGCGGATCGCCGATTCGGTCTTGTTGACGTGCTGGCCGCCGGCGCCGGAGCTGCGGAACGTGTCCACCTTAAGGTCGGCCGGGTTGATGGTCACGTCGAAGTCGCCCGCCTCCAGCGCGATGATCGCCACCGTCGCCGCCGAGGTGTGGATGCGGCCCTGCGATTCGGTGGCCGGCACGCGCTGCACGCGATGGGTGCCGGATTCGTACTTGAGCTTCGCGTAGGCGCCGTCGCCCTCGATGCGCGCCACGATTTCCTTGTAACCGCCGTGCTCGCCCTGGTTGGCCGATTCCACTTCCACCCGCCAGCCGTTGCGCTCGGCGTAGCGCGCGTACATCCGGAACAGGTCGCCGGCGAAGAGCGCCGCCTCGTCGCCGCCGGTGCCGGCGCGCACTTCCAGGTACAGACCGCCGTCGTCGCGGGCATCCTTCGGCACCAGCTGGGCCAGCAGCTCGCCTTCCAGCTGCTGCAGGCGGGCGGTGGCGGCGTCGATCTCGTCGTCCGCCAGCTCGCGCAGCTCCGGGTCGGCGCGCATCGCCTCGGCGGCGGCGAGGTCGGCGCGGGCGCGCGCTTCCGCCGCCAGCGCGTCGGCCACCGGCTGCAGCCCGGCGAACTCGCGCGAGAGGCCGCGGAAGCGCGCCTGGTCGGCCGTCGTCGCCGGATCCGCCAGCAGGCGCTCCACTTCCTCGCGCCGTTCCAGCAGCGCTTCGAGCTTGCGTCGCAGGGCAGGGGTCATGCGTCGGGCGCGTCCGCGCCGGCGCGCGGGAACAGCTTGTCGGCGGCCCGCGCCAGCTCGGCGTCGCCGCTGCGGGCGGCTTCGCGCAGGGCCACGGTGGGCGCGTGCAGCAGGCGATTGGTCAGCGTGTGCGCCAGCAACTCCAGCGCCTCCTCGGCGGGCATGCCGGCGGCCAGCTGCTGGCGTGCCTTGGCCAGCGCCTCGGCGCGTGCGGCCTCGCCGTGGGCGCGCAGCTGCAGCAGCGGCTGCTGGCGGCCGGCCGCCTGCCACTGCTCGACGAAGCGGGTGGTCTGCAGTTCGATGATCGCCTCCGCCTGCTGCGCGGCCTCGCGGCGGCTGCGGCGGTTGTCCTCGATGGCGCGCTCCAGGTCGTCCACGGTGTAGAGGAACACGTCGCGCAGGCCGGAGACGTCGTGGTCGATGTCGCGCGGCACCGCCAGGTCCAGCAGCAGCATCGGCCGGTGCCTGCGCGCCCGCAGCGCCTGTTCGACCTGTGCGCGATGCAGGATCGGGGTGCGGCTGGCGGTGGCCGAGATTACGATGTCCGCCTCGGCCAGGTGGCGGTCCAGCTCCTCGAGCGGCAGCGCGATGCCGCCGTGGCGGCTCGCCAGCGCCTGCGCGTGGGCCAGCGTGCGGTTGGCCACCAGCAGGCGCTGCACCTTCGCTTCGACGAGGTGGCGCGCCGCCAGTTCGATCGTCTCGCCGGCGCCGACCAGCAGCACGGTGGAGTCGCTGGGGCGGGCGAAGTTCTCTTCCGCCAGCCGCACCGCCACCGAGGCCACCGAAACCGGGTTGGCGCCGATGCGGGTGTCGGTGCGGGTGCGCTTGGCAGTGGCGAAGGCCTGCTGGAACAACCGGTCCAGCGGCCCGCCCAGCGCACCGACTTCGCGCGAGGCGGCCCAGGCCTGCTTCACCTGCCCGAGGATCTGCGGCTCGCCCAGCACCAGCGAATCCAGCCCGCTGGCGACCCGGAACAGGTGGCGCACGGCATCGGCGTCGCGGTGCCGGTACAGGTAGGCATGCAGGTCCTGGCCGGCGCCGGGGTGGGTCGCCAGCCACTCGGCCAGCGCGCCATCGGCGTCGGCCTCGGCGCTGGCGTACAGCTCGGTCCGGTTGCAGGTCGACAGCAGCACCGCCTCGCGCACCTGCGGCAGCGCGCGCAGCGCCTCCAGCGCCGGCGCCAGCGCGTCGGGCGCGAACGCCACCCGCTCGCGCAGGGCGACCGGCGCGGTCTGGTGGTTGATGCCGAGGACGTGCAGGGGCATGCGGATCGATCCCGCTCCATTCAGGTGCCTGCGCTAAGCTGCGGCACGACCGTCCATTGTATCCGGCCTGCTTCCATGCCCATGCCGTTCCGCCCGAGCTTACGCCCGTCGCTGCACGCGGCGCTGCTGGCCTGCGCCCTGCCCGCGCTGGCCGTCGCCGCCCCCGCGCAGGTGGCGGCGGTGGCGCCCGCGGATCCCCTTGAGGCCAGCCTGGCCGGCGAATTCGCGCTGCAGGCCGGGCGGCTGCCGGAAGCGGCCGGCCGCTACCTGGAGGCCGCCCGCGCCGCCGCCGACCCGGTGCTGGCCGAGCGCGCCACCCGGATCGCGCTGCTGGCCAACCAGGACGCGCTGGCGCGCCGCGGCTACGCCCTGTGGCGAGAGCTGGCGCCGGCCGGCGGCCAGGCCCAGCGCATGGTCGCCGCCACCCTGGCCCTGCGCGGCGGCGACCGCCGCGAGGCGCGCCGCCAGATCGATGCGCTGCTGGCCAATGGCGAGGACGGCTGGAAGCAGGTGCTGGCGGCGATGATGGGCGCCGTGGGCGCCCAGCCCGCGCTGGTGGCGACCCTGCTGGGCGAGGTGGTCGACGGCGGCCGCCTGCCCGCGCGGCTGGAACCCTGGCTGGGCTTCGGCGGGCTGGCCCAGCGGCTGGAGCAGCCGGCGCTGGTGGAGCGCATCGTCCAGCAGGTGGTGCGGCGCTTCCCGGGCGAGCCCCGGGTGACCCTGCTGCGCGCCCAGCTGCTGCGCGAGTCCGGCGACCTGGCCCAGGCCCGCGGCCTGCTGGACGGCCTGCAAGAGGCGGCCGGGCGTTCGCGGTCGCTGCGCCTGTCGGTGGCCGCCGAATACGACGCCCTCGGCGATCCGGCGCAGGCCGCGCGCGTGCTGGCGCAGGGGCCGCAGGACGACGACAGCTTCCGCCAGCGCGCCTTCCTGCTGGACAAGGCCGCCGACCAGGCCGGGTTGGCCGAGCTCTACGACGCGCTCAAGCGCGATGCCACCCGCCCCGACCCGATGCGGCGGCTGCTGCTTGGCCAGGTGGCGGAGCAGCTGGGCCGCAACCAGGAGGCGCTGGACTGGTACGCCAGCGTCCCCGGCGAGGACGCGCAGGGGCTGGCGCGGCTGCGTCGCGCCAACGTCCTGCACGCGCTGGGCCGGGGCGCGGAGGCCTACGAGGCCCTGCGCGCCATCCAGTCCGACCCCGCGCTGGACGCCGACGACCAGCGCGACGCCTACCTGCTGGAGGCCGAGCTGCGACTGAAGGACGGCGACGCCGCCGGCGAGCTGGACGCCTACGCCCGCGGCTTGGCCGCATTCGCCGACGACGAGGCCCTGCTGTATTCGCGCGCCCTGATGTGGGAGCGCCGCGACGACATCGCCCGCGCGGAAGCCGACTTCCGCCGCATCCTGGTGATCGCGCCCGACGACGTGAACGCGCTGAACGCGCTGGGCTACACCCTCGCCGACCGCACCGACCGCTACCAGGAGGCGCTGCAGCTGATCGACCGCGCGCGGGTGGCCGACCCCGGCAACGCCGCCATCATCGACAGCTACGGCTGGGTGCTGTTCCGCCTGGGCAAGCCGCGCGAGGCGCTGGACCACCTGCGCCACGCCTACGCGCTGCAGAAGGACGCCGACATCGCCAGCCACCTGGGGCAGGTGCTGTGGACGCTGGGCCAGCGCGAGGAAGCCCGCCGCCTTTTCGACGAGGCGCGCAGGCTGGACCCGGGCAACCGCTCGCTGCAGCGCGCGCTGCGGGAGACCGGCGCATGAGGTGGGGCCTCGCGCTCGTCCTCGCGCTGGCCGTGGCCGGCTGCCAGAGCGTGCCCAGCCGCCCGGCCGGCGCCGCGCTGTCCGACCCGGCGGCGATCGCCCGCGCGGAGGCGGCGCTGCGGGCGCGCGAGGCCGCGTTGGGCCTGGCCGATGGCGACTGCGCCGCGCCGGCGTGGGGGCTGGTGGGCCGGGTCGCGCTGTCCAACGGCCGCGACGGCGGCAGCGGCCGGATCGAATGGCACCAGGGCGGGGGGCGCAGCGAGGTCACGCTGTCGGCCCCGGTCACCCGGCAAAGCTGGACCCTGGCCACCGGTGCCGGCGGCGCGACGCTGGAAGGCGTGCCCGACGGGCCGCTGCGCGATGCCGACGCCGGCCGCCTGCTGCGCGGCGCCACCGGCTGGGACATCCCGGTGGCCGCGCTGGGCTGCTGGCTGCGCGGCGCGCGCGCGGCGGCGGGCGGGCAGGGCGCGGCGGCGGTGGCGTTCGGCGGCGACCTGCTGCCGCTGCGGATCGAGCAGGCCGGCTGGACGGTGGAATTCACCGGCTGGACCGATGCCGGCGACGGCCCGCTGCCGCGGCTGGTCAGCGCCCAGCGCGGCGAGGACCGCGTGCGGCTGGTGGTGGACGCCTGGACCCCGCAGTGAGCGCGGACGCCGGGTGGTCGGCCTGGCCGGCGCCGGCCAAGCTCAACCTGTTCCTGCGCATCACCGGGCGCCGCGCCGACGGCTACCACGCCCTGCAGACGGTGTTCCGGCTGCTGGACTGGGGCGACACCGTGCACCTGCGGCCGCGCGCGGACGGAGTGGTGGCGCGGATCGGGCCCGGCGCCGGCGGCGTGGCGGCGCCCGACGACCTGGCGGTACGCGCCGCCAACCTGCTGAAAAAAGAGGCCAAATGCGTCCAAGGTGCGGACATCCGCATCGAAAAGCGCATTCCGATGGGCGGCGGGCTGGGCGGGGGGTCCTCGGATGCGGCAACCGTGCTGGTCGCCCTCGATCGGCTCTGGGGCCTGGGTCTGGGCGAGGAGGCGCTGGCCGCGCTGGGGCTGCGGCTGGGCGCCGACGTGCCGGTGTTCGTGCGCGGCCGCAATGCCTGGGCCGAGGGCGTGGGCGAGGAGCTGACGCCGATCGCCCTGCCGCCGGCCTGGTACGTGCTGGCACATCCCGGCGTCCACGCCGCCACCGCGGGGTTGTTCCAAGCCCATGATTTGACGCGCAATGCGGCGCCCGCGACAATGTCGGACTTCCTTTCCGGAACCGCGCTCGACAATGCGTTCGAGCCGGTGCTGCGCCGCCGCGAACCCGCCGTCGAGGCCCTGTTCGAAGCGCTGGCGGGCATCGGCGCGCCGCGCTTGACGGGTTCGGGCAGCGCCTGCTTCGTGGAATTCGCCGACCGCGGATCCGCCGAGCGCGCGCTGGCGGCGCTGCCGCCGGGCCTGCGTGCCTGGCTGGCGCGCGGCGCGGACAGGTCGCCGCTGCTGGAGGCGGCGGAGAGGTTCCAGTAGGGGCGTCGCCAAGTGGTTAAGGCACCGGGTTTTGATCCCGGCATTCGTAGGTTCGAATCCTTCCGCCCCTGCCACTTCGCCCGCCTCCGACATAGACGTGCACCACCGCGCGGCCCGCCGCGCGGCCCCCGATCCACCAGGCCCCGCCCGGTCAGAGCGCAGCGGAGAAGATGGCGATGCAGGACGAACCCAACGTGCTGGTTTTCTCGGGCAACGCCAACCGGCCGCTGGCCGAGGCGGTGTGCAAGGAGCTGGGCATCCGCTTGGGCAAGGCGCTGGTCAGCACCTTCTCCGACGGCGAAGTGCAGGTGGAGATCGAGGAGAACGTGCGCCGGCAGGAGGTGTTCGTCATCCAGCCGACCAACGCCCCGACCGCCGAGAACTTCATGGAGCTGCTGGTGCTGATCGACGCGCTCAAGCGCGCCTCGGTGGCCAGCGTGACCGCGGTGGTGCCGTACTTCGGCTACGCCCGCCAAGACCGCCGCCCGCGCTCGTCGCGGGTGCCGATCACGGCCAAGGTGGCGGCCAGGATGTTCGGCGCGGTGGGCACCGACCGGGTGCTGACGGTGGACCTGCACGCCGACCAGATCCAGGGCTTCTTCGACATCCCGGTCGACAACGTCTACGCCTCCCCGCTGCTGCTGGCCGACATCTGGCGCGCGCACGGCACCGACAACCTGATCGTGGTCTCGCCGGACGTGGGCGGCGTGGTGCGCGCGCGCGCGATCGCCAAGCGCCTGGACGACGCCGAGCTGGCCATCATCGACAAGCGCCGGCCGAAGGCCAACGTGGCCACGGTGATGAACATCATCGGCGACGTGGAGGGCAAGACCTGCGTGCTGGTGGACGACATCGTCGACACCGCCGGCACCCTGTGCGCCGCCGCCAACGCGCTGAAGGAGCGCGGGGCG
>CAMLJA010000036.1 GCA_946480065.1 uncultured Thermomonas sp.
TGTGCTGCGACTACCGCGTACTGGCCGAGGGGCCGTTCCGGATCGGGCTCAACGAAACCCAGGTGGGGCTGGTGGCGCCCGAGGGCATCCAGGCGTTGCTGGCGCGGGTGGTCGGCGCGCACCGGGCCGAGCGCCTGCTGGTTTCGGGGGCGATGGTGGAGGCGGCGGAGGCGCTGCGGATCGGCCTGGTCGACGAGCTGGCGGCGATCGACGCCGTGCCTACGCGCGCGCGGGTCTGGCTGGAGGAGCTGCTGGCGCTGCCGCGCGGGCCGATGCTGGAGACCCGGCGGATCGCCCGCGCCGGCGCGGTGGACTGCCTTCGGCCCGGGCGGATCGACCTGCCCCGCTTCGTCGCCGCCTGGAGCGAACCGGACACCCAGGCCGGCCTGCGCGCGATGCTGGCCCGCATCGGCCGCTAGCGGCGGCTTCGGCCGCGACCGCGTTCACCGCCGCGCCGCGCGCCGCACGGCGGCAGCCGCACCCTTCGCCGCCTGCGCGCTACAGCTGGTCCAGCACCTTTTCCGGCGGCCGGCACAGGCGCACGCCCTTCGGCGTGAACACGAACGGCCGGTTGATCAGGATCGGCGTGGCCACCATCGCCCGCAGCAGGGCCTCGTCGTCCAGCGCCGGATCGTCCAGTCCCAGGGCGCGGTACTCGGACTCCTTGTCGCGGATCGCCTGCCGGACCGCCAGCCCGGCGTCGGCGATCGCCCGGCGCAGCCGCTCCACGGTGGGCGGCGCGGACACGTAGTCCACCACCTCCGGCTCGATCCCGGCCTCGCGCAGCAGCGCCAGCGCGCCGCGCGAGTTCCCGCAGGTGGGCCGGTGCCAGATCTCGACGTGCATGCGCGTTCCTCCTCAGTCCCCGGTGGCCACCGGGCGCGCCGGATCCGAGATCCAGCCGCTCCAGGAGCCGGTGTACAGGCGCGCGCCCTTCAGCCCGGCGCGCTCCATCGCCAGCAGGTGGTGGCAGGCGGTCACGCCGGAGCCGCACATCACCACCACCTCGTCGGCCGCGTGCGGCCCCAGCAGCGCGCGGAACTCCGCGGCCAGCTGCACCGGGGTCTTGAAGCGGCCGTCGACGAGGTTCTCGGCGTAGGGACGATTGACCGCTCCCGGCACGTGGCCGGCAACCCGGTCCAGCGGCTCCTCGTCGCCGCGGAAGCGCGCGCGCGACCGCGCGTCCACCAGCATGCCGCCGTTGGCCAGGTGGTCCTGGACCGCGTTGGCGTCGTGGAGGCGCGAGAGGTCGTACACCGCGCGGTAGCGGGTGGCCGAGGCGGGGCGCGGGGACGACGACGCCGGCAGGCCCAGGGCGGTCCAGCGCGCCCAGCCCCCGTCCAGCACCGCCACCCGCTCGTGGCCCAGCGCCCGCAGCAGGAACCACAGGCGCGCGGCGATGGCGCCGTCGCCGTCGTCGTACGCGACCACCTGGGTCTCCGGCTCGATGCCCCAGCGCGAGAGCTTGGCGGTGAAGGTGTCGGCGGGCGGCCAGGGATGGCGGCCGTCGCCATGCGGGGCCATGTCGGAGAGGTCGCGCTCGAGGTGCGCGTAGGCCGCGCCCGGGACGTGCGCGGCCTGGTAGGCGCGCTCGCCCGCGCCGGGGTCGAGCAGCGAGAAGCGGCAGTCGACCACCACCAGGTCCTTGCGCCCCAGCCCCATCGCCAGGGTCTCGGGCTGCACCAGCGTTGTCCATCCTGCCATCGGGTCCTCCGGGCGGGGCCTCAGCCCCGTTGCGGCGCGTTCGCCAGGCGTTCGCGCAGGTTGAGCAGGATCGAGGCGGTGGCGCCCCAGATCCGCTGCTGGTCATAACGGAATTGCAGTACCCGACGCGGCCGTCCGGCAAATTCCAGCTCCACCCACTCCAGCCGGGACGGGTCCAGCAGCAGCGCCAGCGGCACCTCGAATACCTCCGCCACCTCCGACGGATCGGCCACCG
Source organism: uncultured Thermomonas sp. (assembly GCA_946480065.1). The sequence continues at coordinate 1,940 of CAMLJA010000036.1, forward strand.
GGAGGAAATCCCGCTGGATCCGGGCCAGCACCGGGAGCACCCGGAAGCCGGTGATGGTGCGCAGGGGATCGAGGTAGCCCAGGACGCGCGCATCCGCCGCCGGGAGCCCGACCTCCTCGCGCGCCTCGCGCAGGGCGGCGGCGGCGGGGCTGGCGTCGCCGGGTTCGATCCGGCCCCCGGGGAAGCTGACCTGCCCGCCGTGGTGGCGCAGGCCGTCGTGGCGGCGGGTCAGCAACACGGTCGGCGCGGCGTGGCGTTCCACCACCCCCACCAGCACCGCGGCCTGCCGCGGCTCGCCCGGGGCCAGCAGGCCGTCGAGTTCGGCCAGGTTCCAGCCCGGGTCCGACGGCGGCGCCTCGAGCGGATGCGCGGCCAGGCGCAGGCGTTCGGCCAGCGCCGCGTCCACCGTCAGCGGTCCCCGCGCTGCGCCGCCCGCTTGGGCAGCACGTCTTCCATCAGCCGCAGGCGGGCATCGTCGTTCATCATCGGCCAGCGCGCGATCTCGTCGCCGGTGCGGTGGCAGCCGGCGCACAGGCCGTCGTCGTCGATGCTGCACACGCCCACGCAGGGGCTGAGGACGGCGCGGTAATGGAGGCTCATGTCGTTCCTGAAAACGCGATGCGCCGGGCAAGCCGGCGCATCGGGCCTTCCCCTGGGGGAAGCGGTTACTTGACGCTGCCCAGCTCGACCTGGATCACCACGGCCTGCTGGCTGAGCTGCTGGTTCTGGGCGCCCACGCCCTTGCCCGGCGGGATCAGCACTTCCCACACCGCGCCCTGCTGCATCAGCGGGAGGGTTTCCTTGAGCGCCGGGATCGGGGCGTCGGAGACCTTGAACGGCGGCGGGGTCTGCACGCCGCTCAGCGGCACGCCGACCGCGGCCAGGTAGCTGCGGAACGCGATCTCGACCTGGCTGCCGGCATTGGCCTTGGCACCGGTGCCCGGCTTGGCCACCCGGTACATGATCCCGCTGGGCAGCGTCACCACGCCCTGCTGGGCCTTGAACTTGGTGACGAACTCGCCCGACTTGGCCTGGTTCTCGGCCAGCGCCTTGCGGAAGGAATCCTCCATCTTCTTCTGCACGCGCTGCTGGAAGCCGGCATAGGCCTTGCCCAGCTGCTCCTCGGTGTAGGCGGGCTGCTTCTTGGCGTAGGCGTCCTGCAGGCCGCGCACCACGGTGGCGACATCGACCGGCTCGCCGGTGTTCGCCAGTTCCTGGCCGAGCTGCCAGCCGAAGGCGTAGCTCGCATGGGTCTTGTCGACCACCGGCAGGGCGGAGGACGAGGCGGCGGGGGCCTTGGGGGCCGGCTTGTTCTGGGCACCGGCCACGCCGGCAGCCAGGGTCAGCGCCGCCAGGGCGACGGAAAGCACGCGAAACTTCATCAACAACCTCGTCTCAGCATCAAAATTAGGGGCGGCTCGCGCCGCCCTCGAGCCGCGCCGGCAGGGCCAGCGCGGTGCTTTCGTGCAGCCGCCGGACCTTGCCGGCAGGACACGCTAGGATAGCGGCCGCAGTGCTTAACCGCCACTGAGGCCGGTCGTGGGACCGGCTACCGCGGCGGAAGTTCCAGCGCAGCGCACGCCCTTCCCCACTTTCCGAGGCCGCATGAACGATGCCCTGCTGCTGATCGACGACGCCGACGGCGTGCGCACGATCCGCGTGAACCGTCCCGACAAGCTGAATGCGCTGAACGCCGCCACCCTGGACGCGCTGGACGCCGCCTTCGCGGCCGCGGCGCAGGACGCCGCCGTGCGGGTGGTGGTGCTCACCGGCGCCGGCCCCAAGGCGTTCGTCGCCGGCGCCGACATCGCCGAGATGAACGCGCTGACGCCGGTGCAGGGCCGCGACTTCTCGCTGCGCGGCACCCGCATGATGCGCCGCATCGAAAAGCTGCCCAAGCCGGTCATCGCGATGGTGAACGGGTTCGCCCTCGGCGGAGGGCTGGAGCTGGCGATGAGCTGCCACCTGCGGATCGCCGCGGACACCGCCAAGGTCGGCCAGCCCGAGATCAACCTCGGCCTGATCCCCGGCTTCGGCGGCAGCCAGCGCCTGCTGCGCCTGTGCGGCCGCGCTGCCGCCCTGGAGCTGTGCCTGACCGGGGCGCCGGTCACCGCCGGGCGCGCCCTGCAGCTGGGCATCGTGAACCGCGTCGTGCCCGCCGCCGAACTGGAGGCGGAGACGATGAAGCTGGCCGCGCAGCTCGCCGCGGCCGCCCCGCTGGCGCTGCGCGGGATGCTGGACTGCGTGAACACCGGTGGCGAATGCGGGATCGAGGAGGGGCTGGAATACGAATCCGCCCAGTTCGGCCTGATGTTCGCCACCGAGGACATGCGCGAGGGCACCTCCGCCTTCCTCGAGAAGCGCAAGCCGGCGTTTTCGGGGAAATGAGGCGTCATTCCCGCGAAAGCGGGAATCCGGCCTCCGGACATGAGCCGCGGTAAACCAACCACGACGACAGCCCCTGGAGTCCCGCTTCCGCGGGAGTGACGGGCAGGCAGCCTCATGCACGACACCGCAACCTGCCCCGCCTGCGCCTGCGCGCAACCGCATCCGGCGCATGCACTGTTGGCGGCGCTGCGCGAGGACGACCTCGACGCTGCGCTGGCGCTGGGCCTGCTCGACGCGCAGTCCTGCCCGGCCTGTGCACCCGAATGCGGCCGCAGCCTGGCCGCGGCGCGCGACGCCCGCCGCTTCGCGCTAGCCGCGCGCGAACGCCACCGCGCGCGCGCCGCGCGGCTGGCGCGCCTGCAGGCCGAACGCCAGGCGGCGCGCCGCGCCGTGCAGGTTACGGCCTCGCCGCAGGCCCCTGCGCTGCCGGCGGCCGCGGCCGACGCCCTGGCGCGCGCCCTGGCCAAGGCGAAGGCGCGCCGTCCGTGACCGCGGCGCGCAAGCCCCGCGCCGCGCGCGGCAGCAAGCTCGCGCCCGGCGAGATCGTCGAGCTGTTCACGCGCCTGCGCGACGCCAATCCGCATCCGGCCACCGAACTGGAATACAGCACCCCGTTCGAACTGCTGGTGGCGGTGGTGCTGTCGGCGCAGGCCACCGACGTCGGCGTGAACAAGGCCACCCGCAGGCTGTACCCGGTGGCCAACACGCCGGCGGCGATCCTGGCGCTGGGCGAGGACGGCCTGAAGGGCTACATCAACACCATCGGCCTGTACAACGCCAAGGCGGCCAACGTCATCGCCCTCTGCCGGCTGCTGCTGGAGCGCCACGGCGGCGAGGTGCCGCGCACCCGCGAGGGGCTGGAAGCGCTGCCCGGGGTGGGCCGCAAGACCGCCAACGTGGTGCTCAACACCGCCTTCGGCGAACCCACCATCGCGGTGGACACGCACATCTTCCGGGTCTCCAACCGCACCGGGCTGGCGCCCGGGAAGGACGTGCGCGCGGTGGAGGACAAGCTGGTCAGGCTGGTGCCCGCCGAATTCGCGCGCGACGCCCACCACTGGCTGATCCTGCACGGCCGCTACGTCTGCAAGGCGCGCAAGCCGGACTGCCTGCACTGCCCCATCCACGACCTGTGCCGTTGGCCCGGCAAGGGGCCTTCCAGCTGGGCGCCCTGACCGCGACCGCAAAAAAAAAGCGGCGGACCGAGGTCCGCCGCCGTGGTGCCGCGATGATGCCGGCGATCAGAAGCGGAACTCGCCCCATACGCCGATCTCGTCGGTCTTGACGTCCTTGCTGCGGGCGTCGTTCTTCTGCTCGGTGTGCTTGAACACCGTGGCCAGCTTCACGCCCTTGGTGATCGGGAACTCCACGCCCAGGTTGTAGTAGGTGTCCTGCAGGCTGGGGTCCAGGGTCTTGCTGAGGTCCGCCTGGTCGTAGCGGCCGAACAGGGTGATGCCGCCCGGGGTCAGGCCCATGCTGCCCCACAGCGACCAGCCGCTGGCCTTGTCGCTGGCGGTGCTGAGCACGTTGTTCCAGTTGCGGGCCTGGAAGTACTCGGCGCCGAAGCGGGTGTTGCCGGACGCGTAGGCGGCGATGAAGTCCAGGCGGTTGGCGGTGTGCAGCGCGTCGACGGTCTCCTTTTCCTTGCCCAGGGTGCCGGAGTAGGCGCCGACGCCGACCACCGTCTTCGCGGTCGGGGCGAAGCTCACGCGACCCTCGAAGTCCAGGCCCTTGCTGCGGCTGGGGTTCTTGTAGCCGTTGCCGTTGAGCACCGCGGCCGCGTATTCCAGCGAACCGCCGGCCAGCTTGCCGCCGGCGTGCATGCCCCAGTCGGAGGAGGTGCCGAACTTCAGGCGGTCGATCAGGGTGTTCTCGATGTAGCGCATGCCGTAGTAGTTCTCGGCGAACGGCACCCACGGCAGGTCGGTGGCACCGGCGCGCAGCACCAGCGCGTCGCTGGCCTTGTACTGCACGTAGGCCTTCTTCAGGTAGATCTCGGTGGCGCCGATGGCCGACGAGTACTGGAAGTCGGTGGTCAGGTTCATCGACCACTGGTCGTTGAACTTGTGGTCCACGCCCAGGTAGAAGCGCTTGATGTCGAAGGCGAAGCCGGACTTGTCGGTCTTCATGCCCTTGCTGCTGTCGTCGATGTTGCTGAGGTTGTAGTACATGCGCCCGCTGAGGCTGGTGTCGTTCACCAGCTTGGCCAGCTTGTCGACCTTGCCCTTGGCGGCCTCGGCATCTTCGTTGGCCTTGGCCTGGGCCACGTTGACCTCGGACTGCGCGTCGGTGCGCTGCTCGAGTTCGGCGACCTTGGCCTGCAGCGCCTCGATCTGGGCACGCAGGGCGGCGAGTTCCTCGGCGCTGGGGGCGGTCTGGGCGGCGGCATTGGCGCTCAGGCTGCCGGCGACGACCAGGGCGATGGCGGCGGCCAGGTGGGTGGGACGCATGGGACGACTCCGTGATGGGTGGCGGTATGGGATGACGGTCCGGCGACGGCGGGGCTGCCGTTGCCGCGTGTCGGGCCTATTCCAATGCGCGATGGTTGCAGTTTTATGTCGCTATTGACGGTTTCTTAACCCTCGACGCAAAACCGCCCGGCGCACGGCCGCGGGGCCACGGTACGCCGCGCTGTCACCCGGCTGTCATCCCGCCGACGCCGGCCTGTCACGCGCGGCGGCTGCAATGCGCACCGAGGCGGGCCGGTCCCGCCGTCCACGCATCCAGGAGTCCTACCGTGTTCAAGTCCCTCAAGTTCCGCGTCGCCGCGCTCGCGCTGGCGACCAGCTTCACCGCCGGCGCCTTCGCCGCCGACGTCACCGGCGCCGGTTCCAGCTTCGTCTACCCCGTGCTGTCGAAGTGGTCCTCGGCCTACGCGTCGGAAACCGGCAAGCAGGTCAACTACCAGTCGATCGGTTCCGGCGGCGGCATCGCCCAGATCAAGGCCGGCACGGTGGACTTCGGCGCCTCCGACAAGCCGCTGCCGGCGGACGAGTTGAAGAAGTTCGGCCTGGGCCAGTTCCCGATCGTGATCGGCGGCATCGTCCCGGTGATCAACGTGCCGGGCGTGGCCCCGGGCGCGATGAAGCTGGACGGCGCGGTGCTGGCCGACATCTTCCTGGGCAAGGTCGCCAAGTGGAACGACCCGGCGATCGCCGAGCTCAACGGCGGCCTGGCGCTGCCGGACCTGAAGATCACCGTGGTGCACCGCTCGGACGGCTCCGGCACCAGCTTCAACTTCACCAACTACCTGTCCAAGGTCAGCCCGGAGTGGAAGGCCAAGGTCGGCGAGGGCACCAGCGTGCAGTGGCCGGCCGGCGTGGGCGGCAAGGGCAACGAGGGCGTGGCCGCCTACGTCAAGCAGATCAAGGGCGGCGTGGGCTACGTGGAGTACGCGTACGCGCTGCAGAACAAGCTGTCGTTCTCGCGCATGAAGAACGCCGCCGGCAACTTCGTGCAGCCGCGCGACGAGACCTTCTCGGCGGCGGCCGCCACCGCGGACTGGACTTCGGCGAAGGACTTCAACGTGATCATGACCAACGCCCCGGGCGCGCAGGCCTGGCCGATCACCGCCACCACCTGGGCGATCATGTACAAGAAGCCGAAGGACGCCGGCCGCTCGCGCGCCGCGCTGGACTTCTTCAAGTGGTCGTTCGAGCAGGGCCAGGCGCAGGCCGCCTCGCTGGACTACGTGCCGCTGCCCGACTCGCTGGTCAAGCAGATCGAGGCCTACTGGGCGCAGAACATCAGGTAACCCCCTCCCCCTGACCAGGGGACGCGTGCGGGCGGGCCCAAGGGCCCGCCCCTTTTTTTTTGAAACCGGCCGGCCTGTCATCGGGATGTCACAAAAACATCATTTCATGGCGCCACCGGACCCCCCGAACCACGAGACCGCCATGACCCGCGCCCTGCCCCGCCTCGCCCCCCTGGCCCTGTGCCTGCTGCTCGGCCTGTCCGCCTGCAAGGACGGCTCCGCCCCCGCCGAAGGCGCCCGCCCCGCCGCCGATGCCCCCGCCGCGGCCGGCGACCGCGTGGCCGCCACCATCACCGGCGCCGGCGCCAGCTTCGTCTATCCGCTGGTCTCGCGCTGGTCGGCCGACTATGCCGCGGCCACCGGCAACCGCGTGAACTACCAGTCCATCGGCTCGGGCGGCGGCATCGCCCAGATCAAGGCCGGCACCGTGGACTTCGGCTCGTCCGACAAGCCGCTGCCGCCCGGGGAGCTGGAGAAGGACGGCCTGCTGCAGTTCCCCTCGGTGATCGGCGGCGTGGTGCCGGTGGTCAACCTGCCCGGGATCCACCCCGGCCAACTGCGCCTGACCGGGCCGGTGCTGGCCGACATCTACCTGGGCAAGGTCGCCACCTGGAACGACCCGGCGATCGCCGCGCTGAACCCGGGCCTGGCGCTGGCCGCCGACAAGATCAACGTGGTGCGCCGCTCCGACGGCTCCGGCACCACCTTCAACTTCACCAACTACCTGTCCAAGGCCAGCGCCGAGTGGAAGGCCAAGGTCGGCGAAGGCACCACCGTCAACTGGACCGGCTCCAGCATCGGCGGCAAGGGCAACGAGGGCGTGGCCTCCTACGTGCAGCAGCTCAAGGGCGCGATCGGCTACGTCGAGCTGTCCTACGCGCTGCAGAACAAGATGGCCTATGCCGGCATGCGCAACGCCGCCGGCAACTGGGTGCAGCCCAGCGCCGAGAGCTTCGCCGCCGCGGCCGCCAGCGCCGACTGGAAGAACGCCCGCGACTTCAGCCTGGTGATCACCGACGCCCCCGGCGCCGACGCCTGGCCGATCGCCGCCACCAACTTCATCCTGATGCGCCGCCAGCCGCGCGACGCCGCCGCCGCGAAGGCCGCGCGCGACTTCTTCCGCTGGGCGTGGGCCAACGGCGCGGCGCAGGCCAGGGCGCTGGACTACGTGCCGCTGCCGGCGGAACTTGTCCAGCAGATCGAGGCCGGCTGGGCCGCCCCGGCCCCGTGACGCCACGCGCCCCGACCCCGGACCGCGCATGAGCGCCATCGCCCCCGCCGCGCCGGCGCACGACGCCGCCGACGCGCGCAACGACCGCCGCTTCCGGTGGCTGCTGACCGCCACCGCGATGTTCGTGCTGGTGACCCTGGCCGGCGCCGCCCTGTCCATGCTCTGGGGCGGCCGCAGCGTGCTGGCGCAGGAGGGCCTGGGCTTCTTCGTGTCCGCGGACTGGAACCCGGTCGAGGACCGCTACGGCGCGCTGGTGCCGATCTACGGCACCCTGGTGACCGCGCTGATCGCGATGCTGATCGCGGTGCCGGTGAGCTTCGGCATCGCCTTCTTCCTGACCGAGGTGGCACCGCGCTGGCTGCGCGGGCCGGTGGGCTCGGCGATCGAGTTGCTCGCCGGCGTGCCGTCGATCATCTACGGCATGTGGGGCTTCTTCGTGCTGATGCCGGTGATGCGCGAGCACGCCTTTCCCTGGCTGGACGCGCACCTGGGGCCGCTGCCGGTGGTGGGCGCGCTGTTCCGCGGCCCGCCGATCGGCGCGGGCATGCTGACCTCGGGGATCGTGCTGTCGATCATGGTGATCCCGTTCATCGCCTCCACCATGCGCGAGGTGTTCCTGACCGTGCCGGCGCGGCTGAAGGAATCCGCCTACGCGCTGGGGGCCACCAAGTGGGAGGTGAGCTGGGACATCGTGCTGCCCTACACCCGCTCGGCGGTGATCGGCGGCGTGTTCCTGGGCCTGGGCCGGGCGCTGGGCGAGACCATGGCGGTGGCGTTCGTGATCGGCAACAGCGTGAACTTCACCGCCTCGCTGCTGGAGCCCTCCACCACCATCGCCGCGCTGATCGCCAACGACTTCGGCGAGGCCACCGAGACCTACCGCTCCGCGCTGCTGCTGCTGGGCTTCGTGCTGTTCATCGTGACCTTCGTGGTGCTGGCCATCTCGCGCCTGATGCTGGCCAGCCTCTCGCGCCGGGAGGGCAACCGGTGAGCGCCGCCCTGTACCGCCGCCGCTGGCTGGCCAACGCGGTGGCCATCGTGCTGGCCTGCGCCGCCGCGCTGTTCGGGCTGGCCTTCCTGGGCTGGATTTTGTGGACGCTGCTGGCCAAGGGGCTGGCCCACCTCACCCCGGCGCTGTTCCTGCAGGACCAGCCGCCGCCGATGGAGCAGGGCGGCCTGCGCAACGCCATCGTCGGCAGCCTGATGATGTGCGGCATGGGCCTTGCGATCGGCACCCCGCTGGGCATCGCCGCCGGCACCTGGCTGGCCGAGGTGGGCAACCACCGCAAGCTGGGCACGCTGGTCCGCTTCGTCAACGACATCCTGCTGTCGGCGCCGTCGATCGTGCTGGGCCTGTTCGTCTACGCCGCCTTCGTGATGACCACCGGCGGCAAGTTCTCCGCGGTGGCCGGCGCGCTGGCGCTGGCCTTCATCGTGCTGCCGGTGGTGGTGCGCACCACCGACGAGATGCTGCGGCTGGTGCCGGTGCAGATGCGCGAGGCGGCGCTGTCGCTGGGCGTGCCGCAGTGGAAGGTCACCCTGCAGGTGCTCTACCGCAGCGCCCTGCCCGGCATCGTCACCGGGGTGCTGCTGGCGCTGGCGCGCATCAGCGGCGAGACCGCGCCGCTGCTGTTCACCGCCTTCGGCAACGAGTTCTTCAGCCTGGACCCCACCGGCGCCATGAGCGCGGTGCCGCTGGTGATGTACAAGTTCGCCGGCTCCGGCTTCGAGAACTGGGAGCAGCTGGCCTGGGCCGGCGCGCTGCTGGTGACCCTGTTCGTGCTGGCCGTCAGCCTGGGCGCGCGCGCGCTCCTGCTGCGCAACAAGCCCGCCCATGACTGACCTTTCGCGGATCCCTGCCATGAACGACATCCATCTCGCGGTCGCCCACCATGCCCGCGGCGCGGTCCTGCCGCAGCCGCCGGCCACCAAGATCTCGGCCCGCGGCCTGAACTTCTGGTACGACCGGTTCCACGCGGTCAAGGACATCGACCTGGACGTGCCGGAGAAGCGGGTGACCGCGCTGATCGGCCCGTCCGGCTGCGGCAAGTCCACCCTGCTGCGGGTGTTCAACCGCATCTACGCGCTGTACCCGAAGCTGCGCGCCGAGGGCACGGTGCTGCTGGACGGCGAGGACATCCTGGACCCGAAGTACCCGATGAACCGCCTGCGCGGGAAAGTG
>CAMLJA010000037.1 GCA_946480065.1 uncultured Thermomonas sp.
TGCTCGCGCATGGCAATCGTCGGCTCCGGGCCTGGCGGGCCGGCGGCGTGCGCCTGCCGCTGCCCCGCCCCGACTGGCCGATGCTGAGCACGCCGGCGCGGGTCTTCACCCCGGTGGCGATCGCACTCATCGTGCCGGCCGAGTCCGGGGTCTGGGCATCGGTGTTGTAGGTCCTGCTGAACGCGGTGGCGGGGAAGGTTTCCCAGGCCAGGCGGTTCTCCTCGCCGCTGCCGCCCTTGCGCTGGCCCTCGAGGATGCGCGCGGCGGTCACCGTGGTCAGGCTCATGCCGTCGCCCAGGAAGACGATGACGTTGCGCGCGCGCCCGGACAGCGCGCCGCGCGCGGCCGCCTGCGCGGCGCCGTCGCGGAACCACCAGGCGGCGGTTTCACCCTGCGGGTGGCGGATCGCGGGGACCGCCACCGCGATGCCGGTCCCGGCGGCCGGCGGAAGGGGCTGCGGCGCGCTGGCGCAGGCGGTGAGCAGGCAGGCGCCGAGCAGCGGCGCCAGGCGGCGGGTGGGGGTGGTCGGCATGGTCATCCGCCGATTATGACGGTTGCGCATGTCGCTCGCGCCGGATCGTTCTGGCGGTGGCACTGACGCGCCCGGGGGCGCTCGGTTAAGGTCGCGGTTTGCCCGCACGGGGTGGCCCGCATGTTCGCTTGGTGGTTCCGCATCCGCTTCTGGAAACGCGTGGTGGCCGGCTTCGTGCTGGGCGCGCTGGCGGGCTGGCTGCTGGGGCCGGCGGCCGACACCTGGTTCGGGCCGCTGGGCGACCTGTACGTCACCCTGATCAAGATGATCGCGATCCCGCTGGTGTTCTTCGCGGTGATCAACGCGATCGCCTCGCTGCACGGGCAGAAGTCGGTGGCCGCGCTGGGCGGCCGCACCTTCCTCTGGTTCGCGGTCACCGCCACCCTGGCGGTGGGCGTGGGGCTGGCGGTGGGCACGGTGATGCAGCCCGGCGTGGGCGTGGGCGCGCTGGCGGTGGCGTCCGACTACGTGCCGCGCGACGTGCCCAGCCCGGTGAAGGTGCTGCTGGACGTGGTCCCGGCCAATCCCTTCTACGCCTTGGCCGGCCTGGGCACCACCACGAACGCCGCCGGCGAGACCGTGCTGGCCGCGGGCAAGGGCTCGATCCTGCCGGTGATCTTCTTCGCCGCGCTGCTGGGCTTCGCGATGGTGAAGCTGGGCGACCGCGTGGCCGGCGCGCGCAAGCTGGCGGCCGAGGCCAGCGAGGTGATGATCCAGGTGACCCGCTTCGTGCTGGAGGTCACGCCGATCGGCACCTTCGGCCTGATCGCCGCGCTGGTGGGCGCCTACGGCTTCGACAAGCTGCTGCCACTGGGCAAGTTCGTGGTCGCGCTGTACGCGGCCTGCATCATCATGATCGTGGTGGTCTACGGCGCCCTGCTGCTGTTCCACGGCCTGAACCCGTGGAAGTTCTTCCGCGGCGCGGCGCCGGGGATGCAGGTGGCGTTCGTGAGTTCCTCCAGCTTCGCGTCCATCCCGGCGGCGATGCGCTCGATCACCCACAACCTGGGCGTGGACCGCGACTACGCCAGCTTCGCGGTGCCGCTGGGCGCCAGCATCAAGATGGACGGCTGCGGTGCGATCTACCCGGCGCTGTGCGCGCTCTTCATCTCGCAATACACCGGGGTGCCGCTGACCGCCGACCAGTACTTCATCGTGCTGCTGGCCTCGGTGCTGGGCAGCTTCGGCACCGCCGGCGTGCCGGGCACCGCGGTGATCATGGCCACCGTGGTGCTGAGCGCCGCCGGCCTGCCGCTGGAAGCGATCGGCTACCTGTACGCGATCGACCGCGTGCTGGACATGATGCGCACGCTGACCAACGTCACCGGGCAGATGCTGGTGCCGGTGCTGGTGGCGAAGGAGACCGGCCTGCTGGACCGCGCGGTGTACGAGGCGGCGCCCACCAACGTGGGCCTGGCCGAGGGCGATGCCGCCGAGGCCGGGGGCGTACGATAGGCGGATGAGCGGACACCAGCGGCAACTCGTGATGCGCTTCCTGGCCGAGCCCACCGACGTCAACTACGGCGGCAAGGTCCACGGCGGCCAGGTGATGAAATGGATCGACCAGGCCGGCTACGCCGCGGCGGTGGGCTGGGCCGGCCGCTACAGCGTGACCGTGGCGGTGGGCGGGATCCGCTTCGTGGCGCCGATCCGGATCAGCGACCTGGTCACGGTGGAGACCACCCTGGTCTACACCGGCACCACCTCGATGCACTTCGCGGTCGACGTGCGCGCGCGCGACCCGATGGCGGACGAGGCCGAGGCCCGCCTGTGCACCCACTGCGTGATCGTGTTCGTCGCCCTGGACGGGGTGGAGGGCACGCCGGTCCCGGTGCCGGGCTGGGTGCCGCAGACCGAGGAGGACCGGCGGCTTTCCGAATACGCGCTGCAGGTGATGGCCCTGAGCAAGGGCATCGAGCAGACCGTGGCGCGCTACCGCGAGGCCGGCGACGCGGCCTGAGCGCGCGGCCACGAAAAACGCCGCCCGGGGGCGGCGTTCGGGTCGTGGGCGGTGGCCGCGGCTCAGCTGCCGGCGGCGATCCGGCGGGCGGAGAGGTACTTCTGGCTCCAGTAGCCCGATTCCAGCGTGGACACGGTGACGTCGCGGCCGGTGCGCGGCGCGTGCAGGAACTTGCCGTCGCCGATGTAGATGCCCACGTGGTCCACCTTGCCGCGCTTGCCGAAGAACACCAGGTCGCCCTCGGCCAGCGCGTGGCGGTCGGTGACCGGGGTGCCTTCCTGCGCCATGGCGCGGGAGACGCGCGGCAGGTCGACGCCGATGGTGCGGAACACGTAGCCCACCAGCCCGCTGCAGTCGAAGCCGCCCTCCGGGCTGCTGCCGCCCCAGCGGTAGGGGGTGCCCAGCAGCGCGAACGCGCGCTGCAGGACGGTCCGGATCTTGCCGGGGGTGGAGGGCGCGTCGGCGGCCTCCGCCTGCTGCGGGGCCGCGGCGGGGGCGGTGTCCGGGGTGGCCAGCGCCACCGGTGCCACGGCCTTCAGCACCTCGGCGGGCGGCACGCTGGCGGCGCCGTTGGACGGCCCGGCCGCCAGCGCCGGCGCGGTGGCCAGGGCAAGCAGCGAAGCGAAAAGAAGGCGGGTGGCCCGACGCGCGGGCGTGGGGGCGGAATGGCCGTGGGGCAGGGAGGCTGTCGTCACGCGGTCATCACGAATGCGAACCAGCGGCGACTATGCCCGTGAAGGGCGCGTCAAAGGTTCAAATTCTGTTAGCGGAACGCGAATGAATGCGAATGCCGGTCACGGAACCGGCAGGTCCGCGCATTCATTCAGATGAAACGCAGGCGCTCACGGCAGCAGCCGCCGCGCGCCGCTGTAGTGCTCCCGCCACCACGCGCCGTCGAGCCGGTCCAGGCGCACGGTCCCGCCGCTGCTGGGCGCGTGCACGAAGCGCCCTTCGCCCACGTAGATGCCCACGTGGCTCACGCTGTCGCCGCTGCCGAAGAACACCAGGTCGCCGCTGGCCAGGCGCGCGGGGGCGATCCGCGGGCCCTGCAGCGCCGCCAGTTCGCGCGAGGTGCGCGGCAGCCGCATGTCCAGCATGTCGCGGTACACGTAATTGACCAGGCCGCTGCAGTCGAACCCCCCCTCCGGGGTGTTGCCGCCGTAACGATAGGGCGTGCCGACCAGGCTGATCGCGCGCATCAGCACCGCATTGGCGCGGGCCGGGTCCGCCGGCGGCGGATCGGCCCAGGTGCGCGGCATCGGCGCCGGCCGCGCGGCCGGGCGGACGCCGCTGCCGCCGCCGCAGGCCGCCAGCAGCATGGCCGCCGATAGCGCCAGCAGTGCAATGCGCGGATAATGCGCGCCCGGTCGCTGCTGGCAGTCGGCTGGTCCTTCCATTCGCGCAGTGTTCCCGCATCCCGTCGCGGCGGCAAGCGCCCCACCGTCGAGAGCCGCCATGAAGATCGAGAAAGACCGCGTCGTCCGTTTCCACTACGCCGTTGCCGAAACCGGCCAGGAGGCGGTGGAGAACTCGAAGGACGGCGGCCAGCCGCTGGCCATCCTGTTCGGCCACGGCAACATCATCCCCGGGCTGGAGAAGGCGATGGGCGGCCGCGAGGCCGGCGACAGCTTCAAGGCCACGGTGCCGGCGGCGGAAGCGTACGGCGAGCGCCGCGACGGCCTGACCCAGCGCATCCCGAAGAAGCACTTCGGCGCGCAGCGGCTGGAGCCGGGCATGCAGGTGGTGCTGCAGACGAACTTCGGGCCGCGTGCGGTCACCGTGGAGAAGGTGGGGATGAGCGTGGTCGACGTGGACCTGAACCACCCGATGGCGGGCAAGGACCTGGACTTCGACATCGAGATCGTCGAGGTGCGCGAGGCCAGCGCCGAGGAGCTGGAGCACGGCCACGTGCACGGCGACGGCGGCCACCACCACTGATCGCCGCGCGCGCCCCCGGCGCCCGGCCACCCAAAAGGAAACGGCCCGCTTGCGCGGGCCGTTTCGCGTTGCGGCGCTACCGGGTCAGTTCACGCCCACCGCGCTCCAGGCCGCGGCCACGGCGCTGGTCGAATACCCCAGGTCGGAGGCCGCGCTGAGGGTCGCGGCGCGGGCGCCGGCGTAGTTGGTGTTGGAGGTCATGTACACCGTCAGCGCCCGGTACCAGATCTTCTGCGCCTGCGCGCGGCCGATGCCGGTGAGGTTGGCGCCGTTGCAGGTCGGGGAGGTCACGGTGCCGTTGCTGAAGCTCTTCGAGCCGCTGCCTTCGGCCAGCAGGTAGAAGAAGTGGTTGGCCACGCCCGAGCTGTAGTGCACGTCCAGGCTGCCCAGGCCGCTGGAGTAGCAATTGGGCGAGCTGCCGTCCAGGTTCGGGTTGTACATGAAGCGCAACGCCTTGCTGTTGCCCGGGTTGCTGGCGTAGATCTCCTCGCCGATCAGGTAGTCGGGCACGTCGGCGCTGCTGTTGGTGTTGAACTCCACCATGGTGCCGAAGATGTCGGACGTCGCCTCGTTCAGGCCGCCGGACTCGCCGGAGTAGGTCAGGTTGGCCGAGCGGCTGGTCACGCCGTGCGACATCTCGTGGCCGGCCACGTCGATCGCCACCAGCGGCACGTAGGAGCCGCCGCCGTCGCCGAAGGTCATGCAGAAGCAGCTGTCGGACCAGAAGGCGTTGACGTAGTTGCGGCCGTAGTGGACGCGGCTCAGCGCGCCCTTGCCGTCGTTGGCGATGCCGTTGCGGCCATGGATGTTCTTGAAGTAGTCCCAGGTCTCGGACACGCCGTAGTGGGCGTCGGCGCCCACGGTGGCGCGGTTGGAGAGGGTGTTGTCGCCCCAGATGTTGTCGGCGTCGGTGAAGATGGTGCCGGAGCCGCTGGTGCGGTTGGCCAGGTCGGTGGTGTAGCCGCCGCCGCGGGCCAGGTCCTTCATCTGGAAGGTGCCGTCGCTGCAGCCGGCGGTGTTGATCGCCACGTTGCCCAGGGTCAGGGTGCGGCCGGTGCCGGTGGCACTGGTGTTGCAGGTGGAGCCGCCACCGCCGCCGCCGCCGCCGGGCTTGCCCTTGTTGGTCCTGGCGGTGTGGATCTGGTCCCACTTGTCGAGGATGCGGCCGCTGCCGGCGTCCACCACGTAGTGCATCTCGGTCGGGTCCTGGTTGGCCTTGGTGCCCACGAAGGCCACTTCCCACGCCAGCACCGGGTTGGCGCCGCGGGCGTAGATCACCTTGCGGGCGTCCTGGATGCCGCTGAAGTCCGCGCCGAAGTCGGCGCCGGCGATCACGGTGGCCTGGTCGCCGCTCACGCGGGCGTTCATCGCCGGGCGCGCGCTGGTGCGCAGGGTCTGGCTGGCGCCCTTGGCGCGGCCGTTGGCCAGGTGCAGGACCACGTCGCCGCCGATCACCGGCAGGCCGCGGTAGGTGCGGTCCAGGCGCACGTGCTGGGTGCCGTTGGCGTCGACCACCACGTCGCGGGCGACGAAGGCGTCGCCGGCGTTGCGCTTGACCAGTGCGGGCTTGGCGTCGATCAGGCCGAGCGCGCGGGTGGTGGCGGGATGCTGGTCGAAGCGGCCGGCGGTGGCGGAAAGGGGAAGCGCGAGCGCGGCCGCGATGGCGAGCGGCAGGAGGCGGGTGGTCGTACGCATGGGTGATCGGATCCTCGACGATATGATGTGATGGCCGACCGGCGGGTCGGCGGCCCCGGATCCGGCGGTTCGCCGGAAACCCCGTGCCGGCGCAAGTGCGGGACGGCTGGCGCAGGGCGGCCCCGAACATAGGTTTCAGGTTTCATTCATGTCATGCGGCAGCGCACAAACAGGGCGTGGGGTGGCGGTTTGACGACGTTTCAGCAGCAGGGGGGCGACGGAATTGCTGCGTCGCAGCAACCCGGGGCAGACATCGACGTGCTGGTGGTGGGCGCCGGGGTGACCGGCCTTGCCACCGCGCTGGCGCTGCTGCGGGACGGCCGCGGCGTCACCGTGGTGGACGCCGGGCGGGTCGGTGGCGGTGCCTCCCACGGCAACTGCGGCACCCTGACCCCCAGCCATGCGCCGCCGCTGGCCGCGCCGGGCACGATCGGTCGCGCCCTGCGCTGGATGCTGGCGCCGGACGCGCCGCTGTACATCGCGCCGCGCTACGACCCCGCGCTGTGGCGCTGGCTGGCCGGCTTCGCGCTGCGCTGCAACCGCCGCGACTGGGCCGCCAGCACCCGCGCCAAGTCGGCCCTGCTCAACGACTCCCGGGCGCGGATCGCCTCGTGGATCCGGATCCACGGGCTGGACTGCGAGTTCTCCGAACAGGGCGAGGACTACGTGTTCCACGATGCCCGCGCGCTGGAACACGAACTGCGCGACCTGCCGATGCTGCGCGAGTTCGGGATCGAGTCGGAGGTGATCGACGGCCCGGCGTACGAGGCCCAGGAGCCGGCGCTGAAGCCGGGCGTCGTCGGCGCGATCCGCTTCCCCGGCGACGCCGCGCTGCGGCCGGACCGCTACGTGGCGGAGTTGGCCCGGGTGGTCCGCGCGATGGGCGGCCGGATCCTGGAGTCCTGCCCGCTGCAGGCGCTCGAGGCCGGCGCCGACGGCGTCCGCGCCACCACGGCGCACGGCGCGCTGCGCGCGCGCGACGCGGTGGTGGCGGCCGGCGCGTGGTCGCCGCTGCTGGCGCGCGCGATCGGCCTGCCGTGGCTGCGCGCGGCGATCCAGCCGGGCAAGGGCTATTCGATCACCTACAGCGCGCCGGAGCTGGTGCCGCGCCGGCCGCTGACGCTGCGCGAGGTCTCGGTCTGCGTGACCGCCTGGGGCAGCGGGTTCCGGCTGGGCAGCACGATGGAGTTCTCCGGCTACGACGACGCGCTCAACGAGCGCCGCCTGGGCGCGCTGGAGCGGGGCGCGCGCGCCTACCTGCGCGCGCCGGTGGGGCCGGAGCTGCGCGAGCGCTGGTTCGGCTGGCGGCCGATGAGCCGCGACGACATCCCGCTGCTCGGGCGCGCGCCCGGCCACCGCCACCTGTGGCTGGCCACCGGGCACGGGATGATGGGCGTGGGCATGAGCGCCGGCAGCGGGCAGCTGATGGCGGACCTGCTGGCCGGCCGCGCGCCGGCGGTGGACCCGGCGCCGTTCGACCCCGCGCGCTTCGCGTAGGCGCGCGCTCGGCCCCTCCGCCTAGAATGCGGGCATGAGCGAGATCGCCTTCGACGACGTCTGCGTCCTGCACCGCGGCAGCGCGCCGCTGCTGGTGAGCCTGCCCCACGACGGCAGCGACATCCCGGCCGGGCTGCGCGCGCGGATGGCGCCGGAGGCGCGCCCGGCGCCGGATACCGACTGGCACGTCTCGCGGCTCTATGCGTTCGCGCGCGAACTCGGCGCCTCGGTGCTGGTGCCGCGATGGTCGCGCTATGTCATCGACCTCAACCGCGGCGAGGACGACACCAGCCTCTATCCCGGCCGGAACACGACCGGGCTGGTGCCGCTGGTGCGCTTCGACGGCGAGCCGGTCTACCTGCCGGGCGCCGAACCCGACGCGGTCGAGGTGGCGGCGCGGGTCGCCCGCTACTGGCGGCCGTACCACGCCGCGCTGCGCGGCGAACTCGAGCGGCTGCGCGCCGGGCACGGCCGCGTGGTGCTGTGGGAAGGGCACTCGATCCGCGGCAGCGGCCTGCCCTACCTGTTCGAGGGGCGGCTGCCCGACCTCAACCTGGGCACCGCCGCCGGCGCGAGCTGCTCGCCGGGGCTGCAGGCCCGGCTGGAGGCGGTGCTGGCGGCGCAGGACGGGTACGACTGGGTCGCCAACGGCCGCTTCAAGGGCGGCCACATCACCCGCCACTACGGCGACCCGGCGAACGCGATCGAGGCGGTGCAGCTGGAGACCAGCCAGCGCTGCTACATGGACGAAGCTTCCTTCGCCTACGACGAGGCCCGCGCCGCCCGCCTGCAGCCGCTGCTGCGCGCGCTGCTGCAGGCCGCGCTGGAAGGCTGAGTCAGACCTCCAGGGTGGCCAGGTCGCCCTTCTGCTCCAGCCAGCGCTTGCGGTCGCCGGCGCGCTTCTTCGCCAGCAGCATGTCCATCAGGCCGCGGGTGGCGTCGTCGTCGTCCACGGTCAGCTGGACCAGCCGGCGGGTGTCCACGTGCATGGTGGATTCGCGCAGCTGCTGGGGGTTCATCTCGCCCAGGCCCTTGAAGCGGGTGACGTTGACCTGGCCCTTGAGCTTCTCGCGCTGGATCTTCTCCAGCAGCAGGCGCTTTTCCTCCTCGTCCAGCGCGTAGAACACCTGCTTGCCCACGTCCACGCGGAACAGCGGCGGCATCGCCACGAACACGTGGCCGGCCGCGACCAGCGCGGGGAAGTGGCGCAGGAACAGCGCGCTGAGCAGGGTGGCGATGTGCAGGCCGTCGGAGTCGGCGTCTGCCAAGATCACGATCTTGCCGTAGCGCAGCCCGGCGATGTCGTCCTTGCCGGGATCGCAGCCGATGGCGACCGCCAGGTCGTGCACTTCCTGCGAGGCCAGCACCTGGCCGGAGGCGACCTCCCAGGTGTTCAGGATCTTGCCGCGCAGCGGCAGGATGGCCTGGAAGTCCTTGTCGCGGGCCTGCCGCGCGCTGCCACCGGCGGAGTCGCCCTCGACCAGGAACAGCTCGGTGCGCGACAGGTCCTGGCTGATGCAGTCGGCCAGCTTGCCGGGCAGGGCGGGACCCTGGGTGACCTTCTTGCGGACGACCTGCTTCTCGGTCTTCAGGCGCGCGCTGGCGCGCTCGATGGCCAGCTGGGCGATCCGCTCGCCGGCCTCGGTGTTGGCGTTGAGCCACAGGCTGAAGGCGTCGTGCGCGGCGCCCTCCACGAACCCGGCGGCCTGCCGCGAGGACAGGCGCTCCTTGGTCTGGCCGGAGAACTGCGGGTCGGTCATCTTCAGCGACAGCACGAAGGCCACGCGGTCCCACACATCTTCGGGCGCGAGCTTGACGCCGCGCGGCAGCAGGTTGCGGAAGTCGCAGAACTCGCGCAGCGCCTCGGTGAAGCCGGTGCGCAGGCCGTTGACGTGGGTGCCGTGCTGGGCGGTGGGGATCAGGTTGACGTAGCTCTCCTGCACCAGCTCGCCGTCGGGCACCCAGGCGACCGCCCAGTCGGCGACTTCGGTGTCCTTCTTCAGCGAGCCGACGAACAGGTCGGCGGGCAGCAGCTCGCGGTCGGTCAGTTCGCCGCGCAGGTAGTCCTTGAGGCCGTCCTCGTAGTGCCATTCGCAGCGCTCGCCGCTGGCCTCGTCGTGCAGCGAGACGGTCAGCCCCGGGCACAGCACCGCCTTGGCGCGCAGCAGGTGCTTGAGCGCGCGCAGGTTGAACTTCGGGGTGTCGAAGTACTTCGGGTCCGGCCAGAAGCGCAGCCGGGTGCCGGTGTTCTTCCTGCCCACCGAGCCCACCACCTGCAGCGGCGAGGCGCGGTCGCCGTCGGCGAACGCCATGTGGTATTCGCTGCCGTCGCGCTTGATGAAGACGTCGACCTTCCGCGACAGTGCGTTGACCACGCTCACGCCCACGCCGTGCAGGCCGCCGCTGAAGGTGTAGTTCTTGTTGCTGAACTTGCCGCCCGCGTGCAGGCGGGTGAGGATCAGCTCGACGCCGGGGATCTTCTCCTCCGGGTGGATGTCCACCGGCATGCCGCGGCCGTCGTCGGCCACCTCGCAGCTGCCGTCGGCGTGCAGGGTCACCTCGATCGTACGCGCGTGCCCGGCCAGCGCCTCGTCCACCGCGTTGTCGACGACCTCCTGCGCCAGGTGGTTGGGGCGGGTGGTGTCGGTGTACATGCCGGGCCGGCGCTTGACCGGGTCCAGGCCCGACAGGACTTCGATGTCGGCGGCGTTGTAGCGTGTGTTCATGCGGGGCACTGCGTGGGGACGCGGCAGGATCGCCGCGGGCCGGCGGGCGGTCAAGCCGCGTCCGCGGGCTGGAATCGGCATTCCCCTTGCGGATCAACGGCTTCCGCCCGGGGCGCGTGCAGGCGGCCGCGCCAGCCCTTAGAATGCCGCTTTCCAGCGACGCGCTGCCGCCATGACGCCCCCACCTTCCCAGACCCCGCTCGTCTTCGTTACCGGAGGCGTGGTGTCCTCGCTCGGCAAGGGCATCGCCGCCGCCTCGCTCGCGGCGATCCTCGAAGCCCGTGGCCTGAAGGTCACGATGATGAAGCTCGACCCGTACCTCAACGTGGACCCGGGCACCATGAGCCCGTTCCAGCACGGCGAGGTCTACGTCACCGACGACGGCGCCGAGACCGACCTCGACCTGGGCCACTACGAGCGCTTCGTCAACACCCGCCTGTCCGGCCTAAACTCGATCACCACCGGCAAGATCTACGAGGCGGTGATCCGCAAGGAACGCCGCGGCGACTACCTGGGCGGCACCGTGCAGGTCATCCCGCACGTGACCGACGAGATCAAGCGCTGCATCGACGCCGCCACCGCCGGTTACGACGTGGCGCTGGTGGAGATCGGCGGCACCGTGGGCGACATCGAGTCGCTGCCGTTCCTGGAGGCCATCCGCCAGCTGCGGATCGAGCGCGGCCCGGACATGGCGATGTTCATGCACCTCACCCTGGTGCCGTTCATCGCCGCGGCCGGCGAGCTGAAGACCAAGCCCACCCAGCACTCGGTGAAGGAGCTGCGCGGCATCGGCATCCAGCCCGACGTGCTGATGTGCCGCAGCGAGAAGCCGCTGCCGGACGGCGAGCGCCGCAAGATCGCGCTGTTCACCAACGTCCCGGAGAAGGCGGTGATCTCCGCCATCGACCTTGACAACATCCACAAGATCCCGCGCTGGCTGCACGGCCAGGGGCTGGACCAGCTGGTGGTGGACCAGCTGCGCCTGCACGGCAAGGCCGGCGCCGCCGACCTGTCGGAATGGGACGCGGTGGTCGACGCCGCCGAACACCCGGTGGACGAGGTCACGATCGCGGTGGTCGGCAAGTACGTGGACCACAA
>CAMLJA010000038.1 GCA_946480065.1 uncultured Thermomonas sp.
TCTGGTACGCGATGGAACGCGCCGAAACCGAACTGCGGCGCTCGCCGCTGCTGGTGCGCGACCCGGCGCTGAACGGCTACGTGCGCGGCGTGGCCTGCAAGGTGGCGGGCGGGCACTGCGGCGACATCCGGGTGTACGTGATGGACGTGCCGCAGTTCAACGCCAGCATGGCGCCCAACGGGATGATGCTGGTATGGACCGGCGCGCTGCTGCGCATCCGCGACGAGGCCGAGCTGGCCTTCGTGCTGGGCCACGAGGCCGGCCATTTCACCGCCCGCCATTCGCTGCGGCAGTGGCGGCGGATGAAGGACGCCAGCGCGTGGCTGGGCGCCTTCCAGATGGTCGCCTACGGCGCCGGCGCCGGCGGCATCGCGCAGCTCGGCACCCTGGCCGGCTACGCCGCCATCTTCAAGTACTCGCGCGACATGGAGCGCCAGGCCGACCGGCTCGGCTTCGCCAGCGTGGTCGCCCACGGCTGGTCGCCGCAGGCCGGCGCCGACCTGTGGGCGCGGATGTGGCGCGAGGAGGAGACCCGGCGCTACGACCGCCCGCTGCCGGTGTTCTCCACCCACCCGGCCTCGCGCGAGCGGCTGGACGACATCCGCGCCGCCGCCGCGGCGATCCCGGACCCGCCGGCCGAGCGCGGCCGCGCCCGCTACCGCGCCGCGGTCCGCCCGCTGCTGCCCCGGCTGCTGGACGAGGAGCTGGGCCAGCGCCGCTACGCCGGCTCGATCCTGGTCATCGGCGAACTGCTGGCCGACGCGCCGCCCGCGGACAAGGCGCTGCTCACCTTCTACCTGGGCGAGGCGCACCGCCGCCGTGGCCTGGGCGACGACCGCGCGCGGGCCGCCGCGCTGTACGCGCAGGCGATCGCGCTGCCGGAGCCGCCCGCCGCCGCCTGGCGCGAGGTCGGCTTCGCCCGCCGCGACGCCGGGGACCGCGCGGGCGCGCGCCTGGCGCTGCGGCGCTACCTGGAGGCGGCGCCGGGCGCCGAGGACCGCGCCTTCGTACAGCGCGAACTGGACAAACTGGGAGAACCGCGATGACGCGCCTGCGCCCGCTGCTGGCCGCCACCCTCGCCCTGCTGCTGGCCGCCTGCGCCGCCGGCGGTCCGCTGGTCACGCCGGGCCGCACCACTGCCGGCGGCGACCTCAGCATCGACGCCGGGATGGAATGGACCCGCGCGGGCGGGCTGCGCGAGCAGCTGTGGACCATCGACGGCCCGCTGCTCAACAGCCTGCACCTGATCCCCACGGTGCGCGAACGCGAAGCCATCTTCCTGGGCGACCGCCAGACCCGGCGCCGGCCGGACGGGGCGTTCTACCACCGCGGCATGCGCGCGGACGAAGTGCGCGACCTTGTGGTGGACGGCCTGCGCGCGGCGGGCGCGGCCAACGTCACCGCCTCCAACCTGCGCCCGGCCGACTTCGGCGGCCGCGAGGGCCTGCGCTTCGAGCTGACCCTGGACAACCAGGCGGGGCTGGAATACCGGGGCATGGCCGCGGCCTTCGAACACGAGGGCGGCCTGGCGCTGGCGCTGTTCTACGCCCCAGCCGAGTACTACTACCCGCGCGACGCCGCCCGGGTCGACGCGATGCTGGACAGCCTGCGCTGGAAATAGCGCCATGGGCCCCGCACGGAAAAGGGCGGCCGGAGCCGCCCTTCCGGGGAACGCGAGCCGCGGATCAGGCCGCGAGGATCTTGTTCCACTCCGCCACGCGGTCGGCCTTCGCGGCCAGCACGGCGTCGGCGTCGCCCTCGATCTTCACCGACTTGATGGCGTCGCCCTGCTTCACCGCGTCCACCGCCTCCAGGCCTTCGATCACC
Organism: uncultured Thermomonas sp.; assembly: GCA_946480065.1. The sequence goes on from CAMLJA010000038.1 coordinate 1,828, forward strand.
CTGCCGAAGACGGTGTGGCGGCCGTCCAGCCACGGGGTGGCCACGTGGGTGATGAAGAACTGGCTGCCGTTGGTGTTGGGGCCGGCGTTGGCCATCGACAGCACGCCCCGCTCGTGGCGCACGCCGTTGCCGGTCTCGTCCTCGAAGCGGTAGCCCGGGCCGCCGCGGCCCGACCCCTCGGGGCAGCCGCCCTGGACCATGAAGTCGGGGATCACGCGGTGGAAGTTCAGGCCGTCGTAGAAGCCGCGCCGGGCGAGGTTGACGAAGTTGGCCACGGTCAGCGGCGCGTCGTTGGCCAGCAGCTCGACCTTGATCGGGCCGCGGTCGGTATCGAAGGTGGCGAACAGGGACATGCGGGGCTCCTTCAGGGGCGGTCGGGCGGGGGACGCCCGGGGCCGCTATAATAGCCGGCTTCCCTCAACGACCCTTGCGCCCTGCCTGAACCGCACCGGCGCGCCCAACGCATGTCCGCATCCAATTCCGTCGAACGCCTGCGCAACATCGCCATCGTCGCCCACGTCGACCATGGCAAGACCACCCTCGTCGACCAGCTGCTGAAGCAGTCCGGCACCCTGAGCGAGCGCGCCGTCGTCCCCGACCGGGTGATGGACAGCAACGACCTGGAGAAGGAACGCGGCATCACCATCCTCTCCAAGAACACCGCGATCCGCTGGACCAACCCCAAGACCGGCGAAACCTGGCGCATCAACATCGTCGACACCCCCGGCCACGCCGACTTCGGCGGCGAGGTGGAGCGCGTGCTGTCGATGGTGGACTCGGTGCTGGTCCTGGTCGACGCGATGGACGGCCCGATGCCGCAGACCCGCTTCGTGACCCAGAAGGCGTTCGCGATGGGCTTCAAGCCGATCGTGGTGGTCAACAAGGTGGACCGCCCGGGCGCGCGCGCCAGCTGGGTGCTGGACCAGACCTTCGACCTGTTCGACCGCCTGGGCGCGACCGACGACCAGCTGGACTTCACCACGGTCTACGCCAGCGGCCTGCAGGGCTACGCCGGCATGGACGACTCGGTGCGCGACGGCGACATGACGCCGCTGTTCGAGGCGATCTGCGAGCACGTGCCGGCGCCCCCGGTGGACCCGGACGGCCCGTTCCAGATGCGCGTCACCTCGCTGGACTACAACAACTACGTCGGCGTGATCGGGGTCGGCCGGATCCAGCGCGGCAAGGTCCGGACCAACCAGCAGGTGACCGTGGTCGCCGCCGACGGGAGCAGGCGCAACGCCAAGGTGCTGCAGGTGCTGGGCTTCATGGGGCTGGAACGCATCGAGGTGCCGGAGGCGCAGGCCGGCGACATCATCGCGTTCAGCGGCATCGAGGGCATCGGCATCTCGGACACCCTGTGCGATCCCGCCACGGTCGAGCAGCTGCCGGTGCTGGCGGTGGACGAGCCCACCATCAGCATGACCTTCCAGGTGAACGACTCGCCGTTCGCCGGCGTGAAGGAGCGCAGTGGCGGCAAGTTCCTGACCAGCCGCCAGCTGCGCGACCGCCTGACCCGCGAGACCCAGCACAACGTGGCGCTGCGCGTGGAGGACACCGCGGACGCCGACAAGTTCAAGGTCAGCGGCCGCGGCGAGCTGCACCTTTCCATCCTGATCGAGACCATGCGCCGCGAGGGCTACGAGCTGGCGGTCTCGCGCCCCGAGGTCATCATCAAGGAGATCGACGGCGTGCTGTCCGAGCCGTACGAGTCGCTGGTGGTGGACATGGACGAGCAGTACCAGGGCGGCGTGATGGGCCGGCTGGGCGAGCGCAAGGCGCTGCTGCAGAACATGGAGCCCGACGGCAAGGGGCGGGTGCGCCTGGACTACATCATCCCGGCGCGCGGCCTGATCGGCTTCCAGACCGAGTTCCGCACCCTGACCGCCGGCACCGGCCTGCTGTTCCACGTGTTCGACCACTACGGCCCGAAGAGCGACGGCAGCATCGGCCAGCGCCAGAACGGCGTGCTGATCTCCAACGCCACCGGCAGCTCGCCGGCCTATGCGCAGGCGGCGATGCAGGAGCGCGGCCGGCTGTTCATCGAGCCGGGCGAGGAGATCTACGAGGGCCAGGTCGTCGGCATCAACAGCAAGGACAACGACCTGACCGTCAACGCGCTGCGCGGCAAGCAGCTGACCAACTTCCGCGCCTCGGGCAAGGACGACGACGAAGGCCTGATCCCGCCGATCAAGTTCTCGCTGGAGCAGGCGCTGGAGTTCATCGACGACGACGAGCTGGTGGAAGTCACGCCCAGGCAGATCCGCCTGCGCAAGAAGCTGCGCACCGAGAACGACCGCAAGCGCGCCAGCCGCGGGGCGTAAAGGCCGGATCGCGTCGTGGGCGTGTTCCTGGGCTGGATGCCGGACGCCGCCGCGCAGGCGGCGCTGGGGGACCTGCGGGACCGCCTCCGCGCCGCCCTGCCCGCCGACGCGCCGCGCCACGACTGGCGCATGCCGGCGCAGTGGCACGCCACCCTGCGCTACCTAGGCGAATCCCTGCAGCCCGCGCAGCGCGAGCGCCTGGAGGCGGCCATGCCCGCGCTCGCGGCCGCGCCGGCCGTGGCGGCCGGACTGGCGGGCGCGCAGTACTGGCTGCACGCGCGGGTGCTGGTGGCCCGGATCCAGGCCACCGACGCGCTGAAGACCCTGCTCGCCGGCCTGGAAGCCGGGATGCAGGCCTGCGGCTTCGCCAGGGAGCGCGCGCAGACGCCGCACGTCACCCTGGCCTACCTTCCGCGCGGCGCGCAGCCGCCGGCCCTGCCGGCCGACGCGGGCGCGACTGCGGCGCTGCCGCTGCGCATCGACCGCATCGACCTGTTGCAGACCGCGCCCGGCGGTTACCGCACGCTGGCATCATGGCCGCTGCAGACGCCGCCGACGGACGCATGACCCAGGGCCCGCACTACAACCCCGACCCGCACGCCCATCCCGGGCTGCACGTGATCGCCGTGGTCGAGGGCGCCAAGGGTGCGCTGGCGCTGGTGGCCGCCAGCGGACTGGCACTGATCGGCCCGGTCCCGCTGCAGCGCTGGGTGCAGGAGCTGATCGTGCGCTTCCAGCTGGATCCGCACGCGGGCGCGATGGCCTGGCTGGCCCGGGCGATCAGCCCCGGGGCGGTGCACCTGGCCGCCACCGCGGTGCTGGCGTACGGGATCCTGCACCTGGTCGAGGGCTGGGGCCTGTGGCGCGCCAAGGCCTGGGCGTCCTGGCTGGGCTGCATCGCCGCGGCGCTGTACCTGCCGTTCGACATCTACGCGCTGGCCACCCATCGCCACTGGCTGGAAGCGGTGGTGGTGGCGGTGAACCTGCTGGTGGTCTGGGTGCTGGCGCGCGACCTGGTGGTGCGCCGCCGCTGAGTTGCCGGCCGCGCGGCGGCGCGCGATGCTTGGCCTTTCCCCGGGGAAGCCACCATGCGCCACCTGCCGCTCGCCGTTGCCGCCTGCCTGCTCGCCGCCTGCCAGACCTCGCCGCCCGGCCCATCCGCCGCCGCCCCGGGCGCGCCGGCCGCGGCCCCCGATCCGGCCGCGTTCGCCTACTCCGAAGCCAGCGTGGCCCGCTTGCAGGCCGAGATGGGCGCGGGCCGCCTGAGCAGCCGCGCGCTCACCCAGGCCTACCTGGACCGCATCGCCGCGGTCGACGATGCCGGTCCCACCCTCAACGCGGTGATCGAACTGAACCCCGATGCCCTGCGCGAGGCCGGGGCACTCGACGCCGAACGCCGCGCGGGCACGCTGCGCGGGCCGCTGCACGGCATCCCGGTGCTGCTGAAGGACAACATCGACGCGGTGCCGATGGCCAACTCCGCCGGTTCGCTGGCGCTGGCCGACCATCGCCCGGGCAAGGACGCCTTGCTGGTCGCGAAGCTGCGCGCGGCCGGCGCCGTGATCCTCGGCAAGACCAACCTGTCGGAATGGGCGAACTTCCGCTCCACCCGCTCGATCTCCGGCTGGAGCGGCCGCGGCGGCCAGACCCGCAGTCCCTACGCGCTGGACCGCAATCCCTGCGGCTCCAGCGCCGGCACCGGCAGCGCCATCGCCGCCAACCTCGCCGCGGTCGGCATCGGCACCGAGACCGACGGCAGCATCATCTGCCCGTCCGCGGTGGCCGGCCTGGTCGGCATCAAGCCCACCGTCGGCCTGGGCAGCCGCGGCGGCATCATCCCGATCTCCGCCTCCCAGGACACCGCCGGGCCGATGGCGCGCAGCGTGGCCGACGCGGCGGCGCTGCTCACCGCGATCGCGGCCCCGGATCCGGCCGACCCGGCCGCCGCCGGCCGCGCCGACGCGCCGCCGGTGGACTACACCGCCCACCTCGATCCCGGCGCGCTCAAGGGCGCGCGCATCGGCGTGGTGCGCAAGCTGATGGGCTACCAGCCCGATACCGACGCCGCGATGGAGCGCGCGATCGCCGCGCTGCGGGCGGCCGGCGCCACCGTGGTGGACGCGGAGATCCCCACCCTGGGCCAGTGGGACGCCGACGAATTCGAAGTGCTGCTGTACGAGTTCAAGGACGGACTGAACCGCTACCTCGCCGACAGCGGCGCCCCGTACCGCAGCCTGGCCGACCTCATCGCGTACGACGCGGCGCATGCCGACGCCGAGATGCCCTACTTCGGGCAGGAGCTCTTCGAGCAGGCGCAGGCCAAGGGACCGCTGACCGACAAGGCCTACCTGGCGGCGCGCGACCGGGCGCGGCGGCTGGCCGGGCCCGAAGGCATCGACGCCGCGCTCAAGGCCCAGCGCCTGGACGCGCTGGTGGCACCGGCGATGTCGCCCGCCTGGCTGACCGATCCGGTCAACGGCGACCACTTCACCGGCGCCGGCTACGGCGCGGCGGCGGTGGCCCGCTACCCCAGCGTCACCGTGCCGATGGGCGAGGTGCACGGGCTGCCGGTCGGGATCGTGTTCATGGGCACCGCCTGGAGCGAGCCGCGGCTGGTCGGGCTGGCGTACGCGTACGAGCAGGCCAGCAGGGCCCGCCGCGCGCCGCGCTTCCTGCCCTCGCTGGGGCTGGCGCCGCCGGCGGAGTGATGCCGGCGCGGCAGCGGCGGCTCAGTCGGCCGCCAGTTCCCCGCGCTTGCGCACGATCAGCATCGCGATCTCCAGCGCCTGCTCGTAGTTCAGGCGCGGGTCCACCGTGGTCCGGTAGGCGCGCTGCAGGTCCAGTTCAGTCAGCTCGCGCGCGCCGCCCAGGCATTCGGTGACGTTCTCGCCGGTCAGTTCGAGGTGCACGCCGCCCAGCCGGGTGCCGGCCGCGGCGTGCAGGTCGAACGCCTGCTCCAGTTCGCCGCGGATGTTGTCGAAGCGGCGGGTTTTGTAGCCGTTGCTGGTGGACTCGGTGTTGCCGTGCATCGGGTCGCAGATCCACAGCACGCGGCGGCCCTCGCGGCGGACCGCCTCCAGCAGCGGCGGCAGTTTCGCGGCGATGCTGCCGGCGCCCATGCGGTGGATGAAGGCCAGGCGCCCGGGTTCGTCGCCGGGGTTGAGCGCGTCCATCAGCCGCAGCAGCTGGTCGGGGGTCACCGATGGCCCAACCTTGACCGCCACCGGGTTGCGGATGCCGCGGAAGTACTCCACGTGCGCGCCGTCCAGGGCGGCGGTGCGCATGCCGATCCACGGATAGTGGGTGGACAGGTTGAACCAGCCGTACTGGCGCGGCACGCGGCGGGTCTGCGCTTCCTCGTAGGGCAGCAGCAGCGCCTCGTGCGAGGTATAGAAGTCCACCCGGTTCATGTTCTGCAGCTGGCCGCCGGCCAGCGTCTCCATGAAACGCACCGCGTCGCCGATGGCGCCGACCATGCGCTGGTACTCGTGCGCCAGCGGCGCGTGCCCGACCCAGGCCAGGTCCCAGTATTCGGGGTGGTGGAGGTCGGCGAAGCCGCCGTCGATCAGCGCACGCACGAAGTTCATGGTCATCGCCGAACGCGCGTGCGCCTTGACCATGCGGCGCGGATCGGGGACGCGGTCGGCGGCGGTGAACGCCGGCCCGTTGACCATGTCGCCGCGGTAGCTGGGCAAGGTGGTGCCGTCGATGGTCTCGGTGTCGGCCGAGCGCGGCTTGGCGTACTGGCCCGCGAACCGGCCCACCCGCACCACCGGCAGCTTGAGCCCGTGCACCAGCACCAGGCTCATCTGCAGCAGCACCTTCAGCCGGTTGGAGATCACCGACGAGGTGCACTCGGCGAAACTCTCGGCGCAGTCGCCGCCCTGCAGCAGGAAGCGCCGGCCCTCCTGCGCCTCCGCCAGCTGGCGCTTGAGCGCCAGGATCTCCCACGACGTCACCAGCGGCGGCAGCGCGCGCAGTTCGTCCTGGACCGCCGCCAGCGCGGCGGCATCGGGGTACTGCGGAAGCTGCAGCGCCGGCTTCGCGCGCCAGCCGTCCGGCGTCCACGTGCTATCGGCGGACGCGGCGGGGACGGAAAGCGGGGACACGGACGACATGGCTGCAGGACCTGCGGGATGGTGCGTCGCATCATCCCCTGCGCACCCCGCGGCCGCAACCGCCGCGGGTAGAACGCTCAGCGGTGGAAGCGCCCCGGCCGCCGGCGCATGCCCGCATGAAGCGCCCACAGCGCCAGCGCGATGAACCAGGCCAGCGCCCACATCGGCATGGTCAGGCCGAGCAAGCGCCAGTCGACGTTGCTGCAGTCGCCGGTGGCGGTCAGCACCTGCCGCGCCGCGCCCAGCCACGAATGCTGCTCCAGCATGAAATTGAGCCCGGGGCCGCAGCTGGGCAGCGGCGGCGGGTGCAGCTGCACCCAGCTGTGGCGGCCCGCGTAGCCGATGCCGGCCAGCGCCGGCAGCAGCGCCAGCAGCGCCCAGCCCTTGCGCGCGCCGGCCGCGCGCGGGGCGTGCAGCGCGCCCAGCAGGAACACGATGCCGAGCGCGGCGAAGCACAGGCGCTGGAAGATGCAGAACGGGCACGGCTGCAGCTGCATCGCGAACTGCAGGTACAGCGCGTACCCAAGCAGCGCGGCGCAGGCGGCGAAGCCTGCCAGGAACTGGGTGCGGAACGACCAGCGGAACGGATTCATCGGCGCGCCTGGCGGTGGAATCGCCCGATTATGGTGCACCCCGCCGGAAACGAAAAACCCCGGGTTTCCCCGGGGCCTTCGTGGTGACGCTCGCGCGGGCCGCTTACTCGGCGGCCTGCGGGCGGTCGACCAGCTCCACGTACGCCATCGGCGCGTTGTCGCCGGCGCGGAACCCGCACTTGAGGATGCGCAGGTAGCCGCCCGGGCGCTGGGCGTAGCGCGGGCCGAGCACGGTGAACAGCGTGCCCACGGCTTCCTTGTCGCGCAGGCGCGAGAACGCCAGGCGGCGGTTCGCGACGCCGTCGGTCTTGGCCAGGGTGATCAGCGGCTCCGCGACGCGGCGCAGCTCCTTCGCCTTGGGCAGGGTGGTGCGGATGATCTCGTTCTTGAACAGCGACGACGCCATGTTCGAGAACATGACCTGGCGGTGCGCGCTGGTGCGGTTGAACTTGCGGCCGGCTTTCTGGTGACGCATGGTCTTGGCTTCCTGGAATGGTGTGGCTGTTGGGTTTCGCTGTCGCCATCCTGGCGTTGCAACTTGGACTGCGCTGGTCCGGACCGGCATCCCTTGCCGGCGTCGCCGCGGACTTCGGTCCGTCGGCTTTAGTCACTCCCGCCTCCACGGCGGCACTGCAGGGGGCTTCGCAACCCCCGCCCGGCCGTCACGACCGGGCGTTCGCCGACGCGCGGACCGCCATGGGGCGGGCCGCGCAGGCGTCATCTCACCCCAGCATGCCGTGGCTGGCGACGCCGGCCGGCGGCCAGTTCTCCAGCTTCATGCCGAGCGACAGGCCGCGCTGGGCCAGCACTTCCTTGATCTCGGTGAGCGACTTCTTGCCCAGGTTCGGGGTCTTGAGCAGCTCGACCTCGGTCTTCTGGATCAGGTCGCCGATGTAGTAGATGCTCTCGGCCTTCAGGCAGTTGGCCGACCGCACGGTCAGCTCCAGGTCGTCGATCGGGCGCAGCAGCACCGGATCCACGCCGCCGGTCTGCTGCTTCGGCGCGCCGCGGTCGCGGTGGGTGAAGTCGCCGAACACCGACAGCTGGTCGCTCAGGATGTCGGCGGCGGTGCGCACGGCTTCCTCGGCGTCGATGGTGCCGTTGGTCTCGATGTCCAGCACCAGCTTGTCCAGGTCGGTGCGCTGCTCGACGCGCGCGGCCTCGACCGCGTAGGCGACGCGGCGGACCGGCGAGAACGAGGCGTCCAGCATCAGGCGGCCGATGGTGCGGGTCTCCTCGTCCGGGCGGCGGCGGGCGGCGGCCGGCTGGTAGCCGAAGCCGCGGCTGATGGTCAGGCGCATGTTCAGCGCCACGTCCTTGGTCAGGTTGGCGATCACGTGGCCGGGGTTCAGCACCTCGACGTTGTGGCTGGTCTTGATGTCGCCGGCGGTGACGACGCCCGGGCCCTGCTTCTTGAGCTCCAGGGTGTCGCTGTCGCCGCTGTGCATGCGGATGGCGACGTCCTTGAGGTTCAACAGCACCTCCAGCACGTCCTCCTGCAGGCCCTCGACGGTGGTGTACTCGTGCAGCACGCCGTCGATCTCGACCTCGGTGATCGCGAAGCCGGGGATCGAGGACAGCAGCACGCGGCGCAGCGCGTTGCCGAGGGTGTGGCCGTAGCCGCGCTCCAGCGGCTCGATCACGACCTTGGCGCGATTGTCGGCGATGCGCTCGATCTGCGGCCCGCGGGGGCGCAGCACTTGGGTGGCGGTAACCGTCATTCGTGGTGTCTCCTGCTGGCCTGCGCGGGGGACGCAGGCCGGTGGCAATGGCTTACTTCGAGTACAGCTCGACGATCAGCGCTTCGTTGATGTCGCCCGGCAGGTCGGCCCGGTCCGGCACGGCCTTGAACACGCCGGCGAACTTGTTGGCGTCGACCTCGACCCACGAGGGGGACAGGCCCATCTGCTCGGCGAGGGTCAGCGACTCCTTGACGCGCAGCTGCTTCTGGGCGTTCTCCGACAGCGCGATGGCGTCGCCGGCCTTGACCTGGTAGCTGGGGAGGTTGACCGACTTGCCGTTGACGGTGACGCCGCGGTGGCTGACCAGCTGGCGGGCGGCCGGACGGGTCACCGCGAAGCCCATGCGGTAGACGACGTTGTCCAGGCGGGTTTCCAGCATCTGCAGCAGGTTCTCGCCGGTGTTGCCCTTCTTGGTCGAGGCCTTCTTGTAGTAGTTGCGGAACTGGCGCTCCAGCAGGCCGTAGATGCGCTTGACCTTCTGCTTCTCGCGCAGCTGGGTGGCGTAGTCGGACAGCTTGCCCTTGCGGG